>CAYGWT010000001.1:0-1970 GCA_964353625.1 uncultured Candidatus Bathyarchaeia archaeon
ATTCAAATCGCCTACAACGAATCTGGAGCCATCGTTGGCGACGGCGAAGGCTTCCACGCTATAGGGCGCCTTAGAATCCCAGAGTTTCTTGCCTGTCACATCGAACAATATGACATGAGCGTCGTTGAAGAGTCCGCCTGCCACGGCGACGTATTCTCCGGAATCAGATATTTTGAGGTGTGGATACGACTCGGCGTATTCGAAAAGGCGGGGTAGTGGTGCAGACCATAACGGATTGCCGTTCTGGTCGAAAAGATAAACCCCCTTTGGGCCCGCGGCAGCAATCACCATTCCATTCGACGACATAGCCACGTAGACAACAGCATCGTGAACGGTTGCATTCCATTTCTTTCCGGAATCAAGATTGACAAAGTAGAGGAAGTGATCTCTATCTATCCTGCTCCATGTTCCAACCGCAACGTACCGTCCGTCCTTGGATATGACCGGCGCGCTAGCAAGCTCTGATTCGCCTCCGAATCTCTGGTCTAGAAGAACGGCTCCACTTTTGTCCTTCACGACAAGCCGTTTTTGCCAACCGTTCGAAATGCGACTGGCACCCACTATCGCTGCCCTTACGCTATCCGGTGAGAGTGCAGCGTGGTCGATCCTATCTATGGTGTAGTTCCATTGCCTTTGCAGTGTGTCTGTGTCAATCAAAGACACTCCCTGATCTCTCACCACGGTAGGGTATTCGGTTCCCAGAAGTGCTGATTTGCCATCAGAGGAGAACTGCGCGAAAACAGCAGTATGATCGGGTAGATGCCAGATCAATCTCCCTTTGATGTCATAGAGGTAGTAACCATCAAAAAGAACTGGGAGTAGGATTTTCTGGCCGTCTGGTGAAACAGCTGCCAACTGAAGATCTCCCACAGGGAGTTTCCAAGCCAGCTTGTAGTCATCGGAGACTTCGTTAGAAGCCACGGATAGTTGTTGACTGGTTGATGCACAAGATACTAGGATCAGCATCATTAACAGCAAAGATGACAAAGATTTCATTTGGACTCCACCTCACACGGACAGAATTTGATCTGCTCCAATCGGACGAGAGTGGAAGAATAGTGTCTGTGCTCACACAACACGATTCCTGCGACTAGAAGTGTGTCAGGCGGTACTCAAGCGCATCCATTTCAGTGTGGATCTCGCGTGGTAGTCGGTCGCCGAATTGTTCAAAGAATTTGCGCTGGTCAGCGATGTCTTCAAGCCAGGCGGATCTATTCACTTCAAGCAGCGCCTCCATGTCGTGGTCCGATATTTCAAGTCCAGTTAGATCGAGGCTTGACTTGTGGGGCAGGTAACCTAATGGCGTGGTGACCGCTTCTGCTTCGCCTCTGCTCCGCGCGAGTATCCACTCGATGATCCTTAGGTTCTCTCCGTAGCCTGGCCAGAGGTAACGTCCGTTGGCGTCCTGCCTGAACCAGTTCACGTGGAATATCTTGGGTGGCTCGAGCATTCGGGCACCCATCCTAAGCCAGTGCAAGAAGTAGTCAGCCATATTGTACCCGCAGAAGGGCAGCATCGCCATTGGGTCACGTCGTAACTGGCCCTGTTTGCCGTACTGAGCAGCGGTCAGTTCCGATGCTGCCGTCGCTCCGACATAGACGCCGTGCTGCCAACTGAATGCCTGATAGACCAACGGAGCCAAGTGAGCGCGTCGACCTCCAAAGACGACCGCCGAGATCGGCACACCGTGGTGCTGCTCAAGCCGGAAGGAGACAGACGGCACCTGAGAAAGAGGCGTAGTAAAGCGGCTGTTAGGATGCGCCCCCAAGACGGGGTTACCGTTCTCGTCTTTCATTCGGGGGTTCCAATGGCGACCGCGCCAATCGAGGCCTTCGCTGGGAGGCGGATCGTCTCCGCCCTCCCACCAAACTTCTCCATCTGATGTCAAGATCACGTTTGTGTAGATGGTATTTTTTCTGATCGCGTTCACGGCGTTAGGATTCGTCTTGGCATTGGTTCCGGGCGCGACG
>CAYGWT010000002.1:0-2143 GCA_964353625.1 uncultured Candidatus Bathyarchaeia archaeon
CTGAACGCTCCCTCTTCTGGCACCTACTACATCGCGATATACGAGGACTCGCGAGGCGGTCACTATGGCCTGGCAATCGGCGATCGCGAATCCTTTACACTGTCCGAATGGGTTCTTGCACCGCTCAGTTTTGTCGCAATATACCAATGGGGTGGTCAGAGTCTGCCAGTTGTACTCACACCGGCAGCAATTGTGCTTCTGATTGGAGTGACATTCCTGGTCTTGCGACGAAGATTTTCTGGAGCCCCACGAACACCGTTTCAGTGGGCAGGAGCGTTGGCGGGGCTGCTCTTCGTCGCCTCTGGCGTCACAGTAATTTGTCAGATGATCTTTGCATTGAGAATTGCGCCTGCGGCTTCTGAAGCAATAGTCACCTCTGTCTTGGGGTTGGCGCCAATTGTCATGGGCGTCTTGGCGGCTCAGTCTGCACTGCGTGGACCAGCGAATGCCAGGACCAGAGTGAGTCTGGTGATACTGGGTTTCCTCGCTCTGTTTGCATGGGCGGGTTTCTTGGTCGGCCCTATTATTGCGATTCTATGTGCTGTGCTCCCCAATCCGAAAGAGAGACTGCAATCAGCCACCAAAGCACGCATTTGATTGATTGGGCGGAATGGAACACAAGCTTTCACTCGCTAACTATTGCAGTCGTCTACATTCCTCGCTGGGACGACCTTTCACTCTTTGCATGAAAATCTTCTCGCTGTCGATACTCCTTATGGAGCTTTCTAGACTTGGAGGTCTTCCTGACTCTTTGCGGGTTGGGAGATCAGACTATCAATGCGCAAGGGGGCGCTCGGCAGTGGAAAATGTGGGGTCTTCTGATCCAGGGGTGAAAGTGAAGCTCACCAGATCACCTCGGCACGTTGACTCACATCCAAGATGCATAGCATGCCAATCAGGGCGGCATCGGAAGAGCGCTTGAACCTTCAGTTCACCGCCCACCCCCGGCGCTTAACCCACACAGGCGCGACCTATGTTGAACCTTCGTGTCAGAGTTCTCCCCCAGCGCTGAACCATCTTGTTCGTGCAACGTGAAACATTACAATTCGTAGTCAACCAGAGGATAGAAGCAAAGCCCAAGCGAACCTACCCTGAGAGCCCCGAAGAGCTCAAAAAGCCCACAGAAACGGTAAATACATATACGATTGTGAAAGGCCTCAGGGGTTGTGGAAAAATCATCAGTTGCGTCGAAGTCCAAGTAGACTCTAGGGCGAATGCTTTGGCTGAGCCTCCAAACGAATTCTGTCTATGTTGTGGAATGAAGCTCGTCAAAGCAAGCTCTCTCAGGTGCGGAACCTGTGAATGATCCGGAACCTGAACGTCGAGCAGAGTACCCGCCACGACGGAGTAGAATGTCGATCGGCCTAGTCGCGTCGCTTCCAGCCTAACTCAAGATTCTCCTCAGTTTCTCGCGTAGGCCTTCTAACAAACACAAATGGTAGACCGCCAACGACCATTATCGTGACCCCGAGCCACAGAATGGAGATGGCCGGCATGGTTCTGATGGTGATCATCACGTCAGCTGGTCTCGTTTCAGTTCCGTTCGCAAACACCGATGCTGTAGCCTCTCTGACAGCATCAGTCACGCTAGCCGAAACATAGGTGTCCCCCGTGATGGACCTGAAGATGGAGGGCGTCGGCATGAACCGATCAAACGCAGGATAGTACCTTAGAACGAGCACTTTGTAATCTGAGGGTGCATCACTCAAAGTGTAAATGATCCTGGTGTCAATACTATCTGGCCGCATTCCATACGGTGCCAAGAAGATTTGTCGATCGCTAGGGAACGTAGCGATCTCCACTATGGACAACTTCAATCCTAATGCGGTGAAGTCTCCGCCTGTGGAAACGGTCGCTGTCGCAGAAGATTGCATTGACGAGCTAACAAACACGCCAAATAGAAGAAGAGCAAGGCCGAAGAAGATAAGGAATCTGAAGCTCAAATATCGATGCAATGACCTTGGGCGTCTAAACACGTAGTCAACCAGACGATATGCCGAGGCTGCAAGCCGTACAAAGACGAATGGCATCCCAACATCGGCCAGAAGATTTCCTGTTAGGACCCTAACCGAATAGATCGCCACACCTACCATTAGAAGAAGGGCGAAGTAGAAGGCCGCAACTGTTGTACTCGGGTGCTTCT
>CAYGWT010000003.1:0-1869 GCA_964353625.1 uncultured Candidatus Bathyarchaeia archaeon
GTCAACAGCAAGCGAAGAACCACACTCCTCTTCAGAAGTCTAGACAAAACTGACCTGTAAGTTCCGATGCGGCTGCCGCTCCAAAGATGGAGCAGCGGTTATTCTACGGCTGGTGCGGTAGCTGCAGTAATCCTCAGTTTCTTCAGGAAACCTTCCGGAATCATCGGTTTATGCCTGTTACAGTAGTATTCGGTTTCCCCAAAGAACCCAGTAGACCAATCTGCCGTCGCTCCACAAATTGGGAAAACACACAGTTTGGGCTTACTGTTGTCTTCTACTTCTGCCGGCATTAATACTACCTCGGTCGTTCGCAATTAGAATAGAGTGAAGCTATACCCATTCTAAAGAGTTGCTCACTTGAATCAGCCGTCCCTACTCCCCTGTAGGGCAGAATCGGGAAGCCATACAGTGAATACCATAGGAAGTGTGAAATCCTGAATTTGGCATCAGTTCTGCCGCAGATCAAGACGTGCTTGCAGCTGGAAGGAGAAGATGTTCGAAACCCGTATGACCAAACTGTTCGGGACAAAGTACCCGATTATCGGCGGTTGCATGATGCATGTCTCCAAGCCCGAGTTCGTAGCAGCCATCTCAAACGCCGGCGCACTAGGCATTATGGCTTCGGCAATGTATGAAACTCAAGATGAGTTCCGTCAAGCCGTTCGCAAGACGAAGGAGCTAACCGGCAAACCGTTTGGTGTGAACCTTAGCCTCTTCCCGGCGATGAGACCCATAGACAACAATCTCTACGCCGATGTCCTACTCGAGGAGCACGTTCCAATAGTGGAGACGAGCGGTCATCGCCCACCGGAAGACTTGCTTGCACGGCTCAAAGCCGGCGGGGTGAAGACCATGCACAAGTGCGTGAGTATTCGGCACGCACTCAACGCGCAGAAAGCCGGCGTAGATGCAGTGACCGTTTTCGGTACGGAGGGAGGAGGTCATATCGGCGAAGTCGGACTGACGACGATGGTTTTGGTACCAACCGCTGTGGACGCACTGAATGTTCCAGTCATTGCGGCCGGAGGCATCGCTGATGGAAGGGGACTGCTTGCAGCGTTGGCTTTGGGTGCCGATGGAGTCACTATCGGCACACGGTTACTGGTGACGACTGAGTGCCCGATCCATGATAACTTGAAGAAGGCATTGGCTTCGGCCACAGAACTTGACACGCAACCGATTTTGGGCACTCTAAGGAACACTATTCGTGCTTGGAGGAACCCGGCTGCACTCAAGGTGACGGAGCTGGAATCCAAGCAAGCTGAACTGGGCGAGATCCTCTCAGTGGTTGCTGGGACTGCGACGAAGCGCATGTACGAAGGTGGCGAATTGGATGCTGGCATCATTCCATGCAGTCAGAGTATAGGCCTCATACGCGATATCAAGCCGGTGGCAGAGGTCATTGAAAGCATGGTTCGACAAGCAGCCGAGGTCTTGGCACGATTAACATAGGATTCTGGACACGACTCGGTGATCCATCTCCTGCTTGATTTCATGGATCTTCCATCCAATTCTCTTGACATGTGTCGGAAAACGACAGTGTACTTATATCGGCGCATTGATGTACCATAGTGATAGGTGGCGTGGAACAGCATGGAAATCGAAGATATCCTGAACATAGGCATGTATCGAAAGAACGCTCGAACGCTGACCCTCCGACAACTACTTTCGATGATCCTCTAAGGGTCAGATGTGGAGCTCAGGCTGCGTGCTCATGCAGCCACCGAGCAACCGCGTACAATGTTGGATTGCCACTCACATCCACTATGGGGATTCGGATACTCGTCTCCTGGAGAAGTATGGTGCTCTCATAGGCGGGCATTGCCGCGAAGACAACGCTCGCCCAATGCATCCTACCCTTCAACTGCT
>CAYGWT010000004.1:0-1663 GCA_964353625.1 uncultured Candidatus Bathyarchaeia archaeon
GTGGTGCTGATGTGGTTATTACCTGCCCGCCCCAGTTCTCAGCGTATATTTCCAGGTTGCGGATCTGTGACACGATGTACTCCATGAACTCGGGCGTAATCCCGAGAACGTCTATCGTTATTCGTTGGTTCATTGTCCCTCCTTTGGGGGTACCGGTGTCCAGTGATCCGGCACCCCCGGTAGTATTCAGTTATTGTCGCTCTGCCAGGATCACGCGGCAGGCGTCCAACTTGCGCCGCTTCTCTTCACGCTCTTCAGGCGAATAGCCGCCATCCTTGAGCTTCTTGGCCACGGCATCCGCCATGTTCGACAGGATCTTGGTGTCGATATCCCGGTAGCTGACACCGCCGCTGGTCTTCTCGCTGATTGCCATCTCCAGGGTCATCAGGCTGGAAGGTGCAGCAATCGCGGCGGGCTGTATTTCAGTCACGTCGGTAATGACGTGTGATGTTATTACCGGATTCTCTGCCTGCCCCATCTCCTCGGCAGTATATAGCCCGCTAAGTTCCTGCGGGAATGCCTTGCGAAGCGCAAGACTCTCGGCGCACTTTGCAAGCATCAAGTCAGGCATCTTTGCCCACATGACGTTTGGAGCTCCATCCTTTTTTGTCTGCACATACGCATCATATCGGGCAACAGCCCAGAGCGGCTCCTTGAAGTCCGATCTCAATACGGCTACCTTTGCGGCGGCGGGCGGTTCAGCATCTAGCCATACTTCACGCCAAACCATGTCTTTCCCGCACCAGTACGGGCCAAGCTGCCCGGCGTACTTCTCCGATCTCTCTGCAATCAGTCGTGAGCCATCAATAGATACCTGGATCGCCATTACCTCCCGCTGTTCTTTGGCATCCCATCGCTTGATGGCATAGATTTGCCGCGCGAATGGATCAAGTCCAGTGCGCTGTGCTTGCATGACGAATAGCTTCAGTTCGTCATCGGTCGCCCCTTTTGCAATGGTGCGCTTGATTAGGTCAACCTCATCGTGGTTATAGGCTACAAGTGTGTTACTCATCTTATTCTCCTTTGTTCTCATCTGCTGCTCTCCCCGCGTCCCTGGCTCTCATGTTTGCTCAACACCCGAGAGCCAGGGTACACAAAGGAGGGTAACGGATCGCCGTCACCGGTCCCGCTTACAGGCAGGGGAGACCTGCAAACGGGAACGGTGGAGGCGATTATGCCATCAGCCTCGCCTGCGCCCGGCATACCTTGCACAGGTCGCCGTCTGGCTTGCATGTGCATTCCAGCTCTGATAAGAGTTGATATTTGCCCAGCCAGATGGCTGTATGCACCGTCTCGTATATCTCCTGCCAGGTGCAATCGTCCTGGGCATTGTTCGGCCAGGTCAACTCCAGCCAAAGGCGATAATTATTTATTCCAATCAGGTCTGCCAACTTGCTACATTCTCGCATTGCCTCTGCTTTCGCCTGCTGCTGCTGTGCGGCTACCTGCTCCTGCTGTGCGGCGATCTGCTCACGGGCTGTGCCGCCCGGCGTCCTGAACCCTGTGAAGCCTCTCATTTCTGCTCCTCCTTCGGCTTGTCCTTCTCCAGCTCCAGGACGATCTCGACGCGTGGGCGATATAAGTCATCGGTGGTGCCGGGATATACCCCGGTCACAACGTATTTGTCGCCTATCTTGGGCATGGTATCCACGCCCTTCTTGAT
>CAYGWT010000005.1:0-6546 GCA_964353625.1 uncultured Candidatus Bathyarchaeia archaeon
ATTCTGGTGCTCGATGAGGCGACCAGCTCGTTAGACAGCGAATCCGAAGCCTTGATCCAGGAGGTCCTCAAGCGGGTCATGGCTGGACGTACCTGCATTGTGATCGCCCACCGTTTGAGCACCATCTTGGCCGCCGATATAATCCTCGTGATAGATCAAGGACAAATTGTGGAACGAGGTAATCATAACGAACTCCTAACGCAAGCGGGATTGTATGCACGGTTATATGAGACTCAGTTTCGTCGAGAATTAGAGAAAACCAACCCTTAGGGCGAAGCCTCACCAAGGAAGATACGGACAGATGGGAATGAGAATCAGTAGCAAGGGTGCGCTGGCGTTAGGTGCGAGCTTAGATTAGCTGTTCCAGTCGGGTTGCAGCCATTTGCTGAAGAAGCTTCTTCGTTCTCGCGGGCAGCTCGTACTGGGGGTTCCCACTTGGAGACAGGGTATTCGGAGACGAACGTTGAACTGTTCCATAATCCTAAAGCTGTGACAGTTTTCTGCGAGCCACTTCTCCCTAACTTGGTGAATCCAAACAGCGAGGCACATGACTGCTAGAGCCGCTAGGAAGTGCGAACTCGAATCGCCACGCATGCTTTGGTGATTGCATATGCAATGACTCTGCGGTCATCGCATTTGAACCATTCTTGAAGCGTTGCTTTTTGTACGTGTCCTCACCAAGATCCTTGCATGCAACTAGGCAACTAGGACGCACGAGGGTTCAAATCCTGGGTCCATGTGCAAGGTTATGAGGTCATCGAGGGAAGATCCAAAGTGAAAAAGGGGGAGTTGGGTCTATCTTCACTCTGTATCGCCCTTCTGCTTTTGACGCTCGTGCTTGCGAATCAAATCGAGATGGATAGGCGTGCAATATCGAATCTTCAACAGCAAATCAATGGGTTAGGAAACAGCACTGAAATGATTGAGGCGCGGATGAAGCCTCAAATGTGGAGTCAGTATGGTTCGCCATCTTGGCAATCATTTCAATATTACGCTCTTCCTTACGGATTTAGCGTCGTTGCATCCGATTCTACAAACGCAACGAGCTATATCTGCAACAGGGCTCTCGGCTACTTCATCATCGACGCTCTACCAAACCATCTGTGGATCACTGGCAGGGTAAGGCTAGATGATGCCACCCAATCCGGGCAAAGCTGGAGCCGCATTGCTTTCGTAATGGCAGTTGAACATGGAGACAACACGAGTTTTCTGGAATTGGACGTCTACGACAGCCCCAATTCTCCAATTCAACCTGGAAAACTGGGGACATGGACTGACGTCTATGAGTACAACAAGTACCAGCTTCATGTTGGGGAGGAGCAGGTCTTCACCTTTGACATCGGATCGGAATACCTCAACCACTATACTGACAAGAGCTACGCAGGCATAGAGAACATCCATCTGTATTTTGTGCTCGAATGCCAAACCGCGACCAATAGTGGATGGAACATCGCATACAGTATCAATGATATGGGCTACTGGGAAACCACGTAAGGTGGTACTCGATGAGTCTTGAGTGCAGAGTACGGTTTTGGCATCCTTCACTAATGCTTGATTTTTGTCCACAGAAATAGCACAGCGCCTACAACCACGCTCCAGACGACAACATCAACAATCAAAGCCACCGCGTCAACGTGCCATGGAAAGTACTCAGGCGCTAATATGAGACGAAATAGCCACGCAATAGGGTATCCATAGTGTTCCGCGCCCAGCAACGGAGTAGGCATGTTCGAGAACAGACCTGTCAAGAGACAGATCGTCACGCCTCCTATGATGGAGAGGGTCAGAATCTTCAATGCGTTCAAGATCTTTCACTTGCCCTGATGTGGGTTAGTGCGGCATTATTATACGCCTTTCTAGAACAGGTTGTTTCGAACAATAGAACTGCTCTTTTCAGGTGAAGTAGCTCACTAGGCGTATTATTGTGCGGAAATCGTCTTTGACGAATGGGCTGGAATCTGAATCGCCATCCACAATACTGGCGGAAAAATCAGATCGTCTGAAACGTATTTCGAATAAATCTTGAGAGCAGGATGAAAAAGGCGAGGCGAGTGAAGCGCTCCCTCTCTAGGTCTTCTGGTCACTCTCAGGTTCAGTCGCACGTCTCTCAGATTCGGAACTCGATACCCTCGCCAAGAGAATAGATGCTGGAGGTCTCCCCAGCAAACCATGTACCTCACAATGGTACACGAGCTCGCTGATCCTCCCTCTTCTTGCTCCTGGAAGCAGGGTCATTTCACGTCCACAAAGTGGGCACCGCATGCAAGATCTACCTAGCTTTCAATCTGCTCGATTGATTGTCAGTTCAACCTGGACTTTCGTCTCGTGTATTCATAGCTCTTCCTTTGAACAATTGGTGCATGCAATGGTAGTGTGCATATGCCACGTTCTTGGTGGACTGAGTTACACGACAATTGTAGGGGTCACCAGACCGACTACCAACCCAACTTCACAATGTGAAGAGAAAACGACGACTACTATGAATGAGATAGGTCCGTGAAGATTTGCTCCGCGTTTCGCACATACTTGCGGAGCATCCACAGCTCAAACATGAAGAATGCGTTGCCTATGAGATTGCTTCGTTCCCGTGCTTGGCTCTGAGCAGTTCAAAACCGGTTTGTCTGTCGAAGACTCGCACGGCTGTTGTGTCAACAAGTTCGAAAAGTATGATCTCCAGAACATGCCACACTCTCACACCTCTTCTTACGCAACCGGTTACCGTTGATGTTTCTCTGCCCGCCGCAATATGCATGTGTAATACCGGTGCGCCCTTTTCATTGGAAAATATCGTTCCCGTTCCTGTGACCTCGTGAACGTTATTGAGCACATGTTCCATGGGAGTGATTGGTTGCGAACGCCCCTCCTGCGGCCCTACGACGAGTCTGCTTCCTTCATCCGCGCCGCCGACTGCAATCAGCGCCGCTGCTCTAATGGAATGTTGCGTGGCGAACCGTTCAACCTCTTCATGGAGAATCTCACCATCGTGGAGGCGTATGACAAAAACGCGACCGTGTTGAGCCTGCGAGAACTCCATATCCTGCCGTGTCTCCTCAAAACCACCATGAGAAATGCTGCTGCCTTCTAAGGATGGCAGTCACAAACCCTGGATGCTTCAGGTATCGCATGAAGTGGATTTCCTAATTGCAATAGCATGTCAATGTATGCTAGGAGGGTCGAACAGAATCGCCATTATGCTTTCATGCGTTTAGTCATGCTTCATTGGGTGCGGATACCAATCGATGTGACGAACGAGGAAGTTAGAAGATATCTCGTATCGGCCAACGTGCGCACTCAATCATAGTGTGCACTGAGCATCGCTATTCAGTAGTTCGTCCGTCAAAGTGCTCCTCACTAGCCATTGCTTCCTTTTTCGTGTGTCGCACTACGCCGTCTTGGTGCTCAGGGGGAGAGTAGATCGTGTAGAGTCTAAGATCTGCCCGCTTAGAACTATTAACTACGTTATGCTTTGCGCCCGCAGGAACGATGACTCCATTTCCGTCCTTGACACGATGTTCCACTCCGTCAATAATCACTTTTCCTTCTCCTCCTTCGAATCGAAAGAATTGATCGACATCCTCGTGCGTCTCTTCGCCTATTTCTTCTCCAGGCCCAAGGCTCATGAGCACCAGCTGACTGTGCTTTCCGGTGTACAACACGCGCCGGAAATCTGCATTCTTCTTCGTCTTTTGCTCAAGAAGAACTACGTACCCTTTCATGTTACTCACATTGGATTGAGTTCAGCGCTCGACCTTCATCAATCTATCGCGCATCGTCACATCTGACTGCTATTCAGGACAGCGAGAGGATTCACGGGGTCACATTAGAATCGGGGAATGGAGACTGAACCTCGAAGAAATCGCCCCCTCGTGTAGTATGTATCATTCATCTGTTTCTTAGGTGCCTAGCATTTTCGCATCTCTGCTAAACGCCATTGTGTTATTAGCGACCAAATTCGAATCCTAGAGCTACAGGTGATTTCAATGGCTGCAGATAGTCAGATGTTGGAGGAGTTGAGGAAGATTAGGGAAGCTCTGACGCCGAAACCTTCGCCACCGGCGCCAAAGGGATTGTTGGCTGAGTTCAAAGATTTCCTCGGCAAGGCTGGAGTGCTTGGTCTAGCGATCGGCTTCATTATGGGCACCTATATTGGCAAGGTTGTTTCAGCGCTCGTGCAGGATATTATCATGCCAATTCCAGGTGCCCTTATTCCTGGAGGCGATTGGAGGAAAGCCGTCATAAGCATACCATTAGGGAATGGAGTGAACCTCGCAGTAGGCGACTTTGTCGGAGTGATAATTGACTTCCTAATCGTCGCAGCAGTAATCTTTGTGATCGCAAAGTATGCAGGGAAGATGGGGCTCAAGTAAGGAGGCCGCAGCTTCGAACGTGTGCTGCGTTGTTTTCTAACTTTCTTTTCTTTATGTGCACTTGGCTTTCTCTCTCTTCTCTTAGCAGAAAAGAGCTAGGAATCTACCGTTTACTGGGATTTCTGGGCAGTCTCTGTGATTGCTTGATTGTTTGACGAGATTGTATCGCCGACGCCACTGAGACAAATAAGACAATACACTTCAGGTGATAACCGAATAGCTCTCGACAACCGGGTTCCAGATATCCTTGCCGACCTAAGGAGATTGTCCGGGTTAGCAGTCTCCGGAATGATCCGATCACTCAACGGGCTCGATAAACGAATTCACGGGTGCCTCTGGCAAGGAGGGCCGGTAAGGAGTGATTGTGTAGGTCACTTGGCAGGTCTCATCTTATCCCAGACTGGACATTAGAGCTCGCATCACGCCCTGCGCTATCAAGCCGTTGGAAGCTCCCCGAGAGGATCCTGTTTCCATTGGATTCTTGCTGTTCATGGCGCGCATTGCGGCTTGCATGGCAGCAGCAGATGTGCTAGCGCCTGTCTGCTTCGCTATCATGAATTCCATAGCGGCCGGCATCAGTTTCCCCATAAGGTTCTGCATACTTGCTGGTGGGGCGGCGGGTTGTTGAGGTTGGGCAACGGTCTGTTGAGGTTGTTGGTCTGTAACTAGGCTGAGCAGGTTCGAGATTGGGTCGCTTGTGGTTGCTTGTTGTGCGGGTTGCTGCACACCTGCACCTAACATTGAAGTAAGCAGGGAGGCAACCGCGTTATGGTCTAGTTGGTCCTTGCCTTCAAATTGGCTCGCTGCTTGTTGAAGCCCCTGCGCGTAATTCTGGGATGTGCTTCCCCTCCCATCCTTTGCCACAGCTTCTGCTGCAGCGCGGAGCGCGTCTGAGGTGTTCTGATCTTTTTGCGACTGGAACGTGTCTTTGATGATACCCAAGTTGCGGTAGACGTTGTCTCCATGATTGGGATGATTCTCTTCATCCATGCTGTTGAGCCCAGCACGATTCTCATTTATGGCATTCATTGCGGCACCGAAGAGTTTGCTAAGGTCGATACCGGATTGCGACATTTCTCACTTCACTCTGCGTCAAGGAGTACGCTAAAGGCGTGATAAAAGGAGTCTCTCCGTTCGCCTTAGTTCTCGACGTGCGTCAGATCCAGAAAGAGGGACTAGATGGACTTCACTCGTGACCAAGGAACAAGGGGATTGGCTTTGTCTATGCCCACCGAAATCTGCCGCGAAAACCAAATAGTTTCTTATAGTTGCGAGACAGCGAGACTTGTGTGAGTGGTTCATCTTGGTTGAATTGAACAAACTCATAGATGTCGAAGGAATAGGGCCGGTCTATGCTGAGAAGCTGAAATCAGCTGGGGCAGAGACAACGAAGGATCTGCTGAAGCTGGCAAAGACTCCTGCGCTTCGGAAGAAGCTTGCCGAGGCGGCTGGAATTGCTGAGACATTGATCCTGAAATGGGCAAATCATGCGGATCTTATGAGAATCAAAGGAATCGGTGGAGAGTACGCCGAACTCTTAGAGAAGATCGGAGTTGATACAGTGAAGGAACTTGCCAAGCGGAATCTCGACAATCTACATGAGGCCGTTGAGAAGTTCGACCTCACCATCTCACCGATCGTTCGCAGAAAACCAGGCAAAGATGAGATTCACGCCTGGATTAGACAAGCCAAACGCCTCAAACCGACCCTAAGATACTAGACATGGCATTACAGTCGCCAGCCAATGAGTCGGGCCCGCCTTTCTTTTTCCCGACTCCAATAGGCTTGATACTGCTCGAGCTCCTGCGATTTTCTTGGACACTCAATTTTTTGGTGGCCCAAGAATCACACATTGATGGGAATACGCACACTCTGAAACCATAGGTCAGGTATCATTCCATATGGGTGACATTGAAGGACAGACCTGTCGAACTTCGCTGAGTTGAGCAGAAGTTACAGGTGGAGAATTATGCTGCAAGCGTCCCAAAAAGCTCTTAGTTGCAGCATACGTGTATTGAAATCATGGCCAAGCGCAAGGCGAGAACTCGGAAACGCCCAAAACGCAAATGGACAACCAAGGGACAGGTTAAGAGGAGAACTAGGAAAACCGGCAGGGCTGCCGGCAAAGCCCTGAGCAAATGGTAGAAGTCAACCACGTCCGAGTGCTCTCTTCGATAGT
>CAYGWT010000006.1:0-1624 GCA_964353625.1 uncultured Candidatus Bathyarchaeia archaeon
CGCAGACACTGACGATCTGTTCACGAAGAAACTGCACCCCTACACCCAGGCGCTTGTCGCTGCAGTACCCATCCCCGATGTGGACAAGAAGACATTACGAATCATACTCCCCGGCGAAGTGCCAAGCCCCATCAATCCCCCAAAAGGATGCAGATTCCATCCACGTTGCCCGTACGCAACCGAGCTATGCGCACAGAAAGAGCCCCATCTCAACGAGTACTTGAAAGGCCACTTTGCAGCCTGCCACTATGCGACGAAGTTCATTTAGGATGAGGGAGTAAGGCCACGTTCGGCCTGAGGAAACTCCGCGTCCTCGCGGCAATCTCGCTGTCTCTCGGCATAGGCGCGCTTATTGTCGGCGTGATGCTTCCCGCCTTCAAGTCACAGCAGACTTTCACGGCTTCAGGCCCCCACATCACGTTCACGCCAGAGAGAAACTACTGGATTGACTTCTATCTGATCCCGCCAATAGATCAGGGAACACCAATCATGCTTTCGCTAGTGAGCAGCAAGCCTGGGTCAACCTGGGTATTCCTCGCACCTTTCGATCTGCAAACTGAATCAGTGTCAGGATCATCTGTCGTCAACGAGATGCTCGGTCCAAACGATACTGGGCTGGTAGTCTTCGGCAAGGCAACCAAATCGTCCATGTACACGCTCAGAATCTCAAGCTGGAACAGCACATACTCTGTTCGAATAGAGTCGAGGTGGTCTCGATTCTTTGATTTTCGCTATGGCATAGTGCTAGGAGCAGCACTTGTTCCAGCCTCGCTCTTCCTATTCTATTATGATGGAATAGTCGAGAAACGCGACCGAATGTACGAGAAAGCATTGAGAGAAGCTGGAGTAGGGACATAGCCACCCTCCCCATAACACAATGCTTTGTTCGCGTGAATCAAAGTATGAAGAAATGCACTCCAATTTTCGAAAAGAGTCTGAATTCAAGAACCATGCAACTGCCAATTGAAACTGATCTGCAACCGATGTAGACACTCGTCGTCAACCAAGCAAACCCTCTCGCTGACTGAGTAATGCGTCGAACGGCGGGCACATCAACTCCTCGCGTTCAGCTTCCGACACCCTTTTGGCTGGACTGAGAAGTAAACTGATTGGGGCGATGATGAGAGTTGGTATTGGAGACGCGCGTGATCGTTGACACCAGAACCGAGCCCCATCTTTGAATGAACGAGACACTGCCTACGACAGACTACTCTGACTGAGAAGCATCACAACAAGAGGAACGCCTCAAAGGATACAACACCCTACTTTGGCGCATCCGTACAATCGGATTGAAAGCAATCATTACGGGTTGCGAACATGACCTTACCCTGCTCAAGAAGCTCCTAAGACTTGAAGAACAGCATACAAAACCTGCGAGCGAGAACTAGTCTCTCCTGAGTTTCGACGGCAGTTCAAAGGCCAAATACAGCAAAATTAGAGCGATTGTAGCAGCCGCTTCCGTATAACTGTGAAGAATTGCCAGAATAACACCAGCGACGACTATTGCCCCCACGAAGAAACCGAACTTGAGCCAACCTAACCAGCCAATGCTAACATGCCTAACGCGAGCTCCCTGCAACTTGTCCACAATGTCGTCAACCAACGGTGTGACAATGTTGTCGGG
>CAYGWT010000007.1:0-8552 GCA_964353625.1 uncultured Candidatus Bathyarchaeia archaeon
TCCCCTATGGCGGCGCTTTAGTCTCTTCGGTCTCAAAGAGTCATCCATTGACGGGAATAAGCCTAAATGAGCGTTCGCCTGATGCAGGCGCCTCAACAGGGAGCAGCATCAATTTTGTCGTGGACAGATGAGCGTGCAAAGATTCTTGCCGATCTCAAGAAGCTTGAGCCGACTGATCGACTTTCACTCTATTCAAGTTTGATCAAACTGAACTCTGCACTCTTCGAGAGTGTGCGTGGTTGGGACAGTTGGCTGAGGAATCCCCCATTCATGGACACCTTCTCACAGGAAGAACTCAACGAGATCTACACGAATTTCAAAGGCGTCACTACGCGATTCTTGGAAGAAGACATCAAGTGGACAGGAACAAAGGAAAAGGAACAGGGTCTCCCTAAGATAATGAAAACAGACAAGGCCGAGGGCGAGAGACGCTACGCCTAGCCGACTGCAGGAGCAGGAGATCATGAGCTGCGCGCCGTTTGTTCAAACCCCAGTTGAAGTTGCAAAGAAGATAATTCAGCTCGCGGAGCTCAAACCAGGCCAGAAACTATTCGATCTCGGAGCAGGAGACGGCAGACTCGTGATAATGGCTGCCCAAGAGACAGAAGCTTCCTCGGTTGGGGTGGAAATGAGAGATGATCTAGTTGAGCGCGCACGCTCAGAGATTAAGAAGCTAAGCCTTGAAGGTAGAGTCAGCATGATTCATGATGACTTCTTCAACGTGGACCTAAGCGAAGCTGATGTCGTGACCCTCTATCTGACCACCAGCGGAAACGAGCGCCTCCGACCCAAGCTGGAAAGTGAGCTCAAGGAAGGCGCGAAGGTCATCTCACACGATTTCAAAGTCGGTAACTGGAAACCATCCGTGGTTTATAGTGAACTGCTCGGCCACACGATTTATTCATACAAAGTCGGAGAGCAACTATAGGCGAATGTAATATCAGGCGAGCTTGAGAGCTGTCCCCTAATGCTTCGCTCGCCCTAAGGCCTCTTCCCCTAAGAATAAGGCGACACGATTGGATACGAGTTTCCGCGTCTCGGTCGCGGTGATGGCATTATCGGGCGTGCTTTGGGGCACGTCCTTTGTTGCCATGAAGGTGGGCCTCGAGTACGTTGATCCATACTCCTTTGTCTTTCTGAGAATGGTCGTGGCTTTCGTTTTCTCAGCCGCCTTTCTATTCTTCAGGCAACGGCCAAGGGTGAGTGTGCTTCGTGACTGGAGGATCTGGGTGCTCGGAATACTGAACGGTGCAGCTTATGTCATTCAGTACGTGGGCATCTCCTATACCACTGCCACGAGAACCGCCCTAATCGTAAATTCAAACGTGGCTTTCACTGCATTGCTCAGCTGGAAGATGTTGCAGGAACCGATCGGGCTCGGAGTTCTCTCCGCGATTCCGTTGGCTGCGCTCGGCATATTCCTTCTGACAACTGGCGGAGATATCAGCACTCTGGCGGGCGGACAATCGACCGGCGATCTCCTCGTGCTTGTATCTGGATTAATCTGGTCAGTTTTCCTTGTGCTCAACAAGAAGGTTGTCTCGGAGAAGGACTCTAGCGTATCTCAGATGGTAGCGTGGGTGTTGCTTGTCATGACTTTCTCGATCGCTCCAGTAGTCATGACTTTCGGGAATCTCAAGAGCAGCATGCTCCCTTGGGAGGCGTGGGTAGCCATCATCTATACAGCTGTCATCTGCACAGCGATGCCATACTTTCTCTTCACGATGGCGCAGAGGGCTGTTGGCGCGACTCTGTCTGCGCTCGTTCTCTTGATAGAGGTCGTCGTCGCTATTGTCTCCTCAGCATTGATTCTGAATGAACAATTCGCGATCGGGAGCGGGCTTGGAGCCGTACTTGTCTGCGCATCCATACTCCTAGCCTCCAGAAACCCCCGTTCCAGATAGAGCCTCGCAAATCTCATACGGGACGGAGACGGTTCTTCATCAAAGGTGACGCAAGTGAGTATCTATAGAAAAGAACTCGCCAAGATGATCGATCATACACTGCTGACCCCCTCGGCAACCCGAGAGCAAATCGATAGGCTGTGCCAAGAAGCAAGGGCCTACAATGTCCATGCTGCATGCGTAAACTCATCGTGGGTTCTTCTCGCCGTCAACGCATTGCGAGGCACTGAGGTTAAGGTCGCATCGACAGTGGGCTTTCCTCTCGGTGCTTCCCTTTCAGAGGTGAAAGCATTCGAGGCCAAGATCGCCGTGGGTCTCGGGGCGACCGAAGTTGATATGGTGATGAATATCGGTGCGCTGAAGTCTCAAGATCTGGCAACTGTTCGAGGTGACATTGAGCAGGTCGTCAACGCGTGCAAGAGCGCTCCGGTCAAAGTCATCATAGAGGCAGGGTTCCTGACCGATCAAGAGAAAATTCAGGCGTGCAAACTCGTAGAGGAAGCAGGCGCAGCCTTCGTGAAAACATCAACTGGATTCAGCTCAAGCGGAGCCACAGTTGCTGATGTCACGTTGATGCGAAAGACGGTTGGTGATCAGTTTGGAGTCAAGGCTGCTGGAGGCATCCGCACATTCAAAGAGTGCATTGCGATGATCGAGGCGGGAGCCAACAGAATCGGAAGCAGTAGCACCGTTCACATTCTCAACGAGTGCCCAGTCTAGGAATGGTCAATTCATCTCTTGACCGCCGGAGTTCGAATTCTCATAATCTCGCTGGCGGAACTGGCAATACTCAATTAGCACGGACATGCAATGAGGACTCCATGCTAGAAGTCACCATGCCCCGATTGGATGAATCCATGCACACAGGGAAGCTCATCGAGTGGTTGAGAAAAGAGGGCGATCGCATCAAAGAAGGAGAACCGATCGCTCTGGTCGAAGGGGAAAAGACAACTTTCGAAATAGAAGCTCCCGCATCCGGTGTTCTTCATAAGACGCTTCATCCAGCAGGCTCGGATGTTCCCGTGGACGAGCCTATCGCGTTGATTGCAGCAGACACAAACAACCAACAGGAATCGGCGAGAGCTCAAACTTAGCATCCAAGGTCGAACTACATTATGTTCACAAATGCATCGGACGACTTGAATCTAGTCAAGATGGCACTCTCCGAGGAGGGTTTGTCTCTTGTTGTTGCAAAGAATGGCAAGCTTCTCTTCAAGAGCAAGTCTCGCGGCGTCAGGGATTTGCTCGCGATGATCCGTGAGGTCGGTCAGCTGGTCGAAGGTGCATCACTTGCCGACAGCATTGTGGGCAGAGCTGCGGCGCTTCTCTGTGTCTACTCCAAGATCACAAACGTCTACGGAGTGACTATGAGTGAAGGCGCGATCCCGATCTTCAAAGCAAACGGCATTCGGTGCGAGTACGGAACCCTAGTTCCGAAGATACTTAATCGCGAGAAGAATTGCATCTGCCCATTCGAGAAGGCTGTCTTAGGAATTGAGAACCCTCGCGATGCCTTAGATACGCTGAAATCGCTCAAATTCGGATGAGGCTCGCGAAGCTTCGCAGAACTTTTTCGTGAGTCGGTTCAAACACCGTAGCGGTAGCGGGATCAGTCTTGCATGGCTTTTTGTGAATGTGAAAAGGGATATGCATCCTGACTGCGAATACCGTGGATAGGTGAGCCAGACGAGTAACCTGAATGCGGATGCACGCACGACCAAGTGGTGGGGGTGGGGTCTTGAATCGAAGACCTATCCGCTCGATGACAGACCTCAATTCTGGCCTTACCTTGCGAAGACTCTGAAGATCGCGAAATTGGATCAATGTCCGCGCGTAACCCTAGAAAGCGTCAAGCTTCCACCATCGCGACTGGACAAGAGAACCCTGACTAGGTTGAAGCGAGCAATCGACGGCGCAGAGGTCTCCACAGAGAAGTACGACCGGTTGAAACATAGTCTTGGAAAATCCTACCTTGATCTTCTCGCTCTGCGCGGAGGCATCATCCGAAACCCTCCTGACGCGGTCGTCTATCCAGGAAATGAAGAAGAAGTGGAGAAGCTGCTCAGTTTTGCTCGGGTAAATTGTATCTCAATCGTCCCCTTCGCAGGCGGAAGCAGCGTTGTCGGAGGAGTCGAGCCTCTTAGACGAAGAGACTTGAAGAGTACGATCACAATTGATCTTCGGAGAATGAATAGGATAATCGATGTAGACACAATATCACTCACCGCAAGCGTTGAAGCAGGTATCCCGGGACCCGAGTTGGAGGACGCACTGAATGGGAAAGGCTTCTCGCTCAATCATTTCCCCCAATCATTCCAGTTCTCTGTGCTTGGAGGAAGGATAGCTACTCGATCCGCAGGTCAGGTATCAACAAAATACGGGAAGATCGAGGACATGGTTGAAAGTCTTACCCTCATCTCGCCCAATGGCACGGTGGACACTAAGGCGGTGCCCGCATCTGCATCGGGGCCAGACCTCAAGCAACTTCTAATCGGCTCAGAAGGAACTCTCGGCGTCATCACAAAAGCGAAACTACGTATCCATCGTCTTCCAGAGATCAGACGATACGAGGGTCTAATGTTCAAGTCATTTCGGGATGGCATCAACGCGATCCGCGAGACGATGCAGAGCGGCTTGACTCCTGCAATGATGCGCCTCTCCGACCCTGACGAAACAACAGTCTCACTCTTCCTCTCATCTCAAGGATTCACACAGAAGCTAGGACTGTGGACGCTTAAGCGGCTGGGGTATGTTCCCTCTCGGGAGTGCGTGATGATTCTGGGGGTTGAGGGAGATCGTGCTGTAGTCAATGCTGAGCGGGAAGTTGCTGTTCGAGCATGCAAACGCAATGGCGCTTTCGAAATTGGCAAGGGTGTTGGCGGTACTTGGCTGAAGGAGAGATTCGAACTTCCGTACTTGCGCGACGTTCTCTTGGACCACTGCATATTGGTTGACACGCTTGAAACTGCGACGACTTGGGACAAGCTCGAAGCATTGCATGGAGCAGTGAAGAAATCGATCGAGGATGTGGTTACTGAGATGGGCGTCAATGGGCTCGCCTTCGCTCACATTTCTCATGCGTACCCGGACGGCGCGTCAGTTTACTACACATTCGTCGCACCACAGATCAAGGGTGAAGAGGTGCAGCAATGGTTGAGAATTAAGAAGGCGGTGACGGACTGCATTATGCGGAACGGCGGCACGCTAGGTCATCATCATGGGGTCGAGAAGGATCACGTGCGCTGGATCAAGCAGGAGCTCGGCAAGAATGGGTTAGCCCTTCTCAAAGCAATGAAAAGGCAACTTGATCCCGAAGGAATAATGAACCCAGGCAAGCTTCTAGAATCCTCCTGAGATAGTATGCAATTGAGATGAGGCCATGTCTCGTTCGTTAGCTCGCAAGACCGCTTTAGTGGTCAATCGAAAGTCATCCAGCGGGACAACAGGAAGAAAGTGGGAGCATATCGACCAAGAGATCCGACGCGGGCTTGGTACTGACTACGATGTCAAATTCACCGAAAGACAAGGTCACGCCGGTTCCTTGACGAGTGAGGCGATCAAGGACGGCTGCGAGCTTATTGTAGCTGTAGGAGGCGACGGGACAATTAACGAAGTCGTGAACGGATTCTTCGACAGAGAGAAGCCTCTCAACCCGAACGCCGCACTAGCAGTGATTTCCATAGGAACGGGCAGCGATTTCGTGAGGACGCTTGAGCTTCCCACAACGCCGTTTGAGACTTCAGAGAGGATAAGACAAGGGAGACTCTGGGCGATTGATCTGGGAAAATGCGCCTTCACAGCTCTTGACGGCGAACAGCAATCAAGACTCTTCATCAATATTGCAGACTTTGGTTCGGGCGGAGCGGTCGTTGACAGAGTTAACAGAACAACCAAGGTTTTCGAGGGACAAATCTCATTCCTATGGGGAATACTAACCACTCTGCCCACGTACAAGAACAAGCTGACGAAGTATCGAATTGACGGTCGTCCAGAAGAAGAGAAAGTCCTCAACACGTTCGTAGTCGCGAACGGAAAGTACTACGGTGGCGGTCTCAAACCCGCTCCCAACGCACAGCTCGACGACGGTCTCTTCGACATCGTGTCAATAGGAGATGTCGGCTTCCTTGAAGCGGTCTCAAGCCTCGGCAAGTTCAGGAAGGGGACCTACTTGGAAATTCCGAAGGTCACATTCTCGAAAGGGAAGGTGGTGACTGCAGATTCAGAGGAGACTCAGCTTGTTGAGATGGAAGGGGAAGTGGTCGGTCGCCTGCCGGCACGGTTCGAGATCCTTCCAAAGGCTATGAAGATCATCGTGTAGCGCTGGGTCCAGGCGCGGTCCCGGCGGATACGTTCGGATCAGACAGTGTCCTCTAGATTATGGGGCCAATTGTGAAGTGCTCTGACTTCTTCAGGCGTTCCTGTGGGATTTCACGCTCGGGTACGGCTCCCACTCTGACCTCGCAGGAGCCATGCTCAGTGCAATCTCGGATGCGAGGAACATTGCAAAAAAGAACGACAGATCACTGCGCATACTCGCGCACGTGTGCGGACCCGAGCAGGACCCCGCAGCATCTGTCAGAGCAGGTTGCGAAGCTACGAAATGCTGGAGTTGAGGTGTTCCCAACAAACGCGCCCATGGTTATCTCGAGCGCCCTCATCTCAAGAAAAGGAAATATCGCCAACTCGATCATGGAAGATGTTTATGGCGCTTTCCTCGCAGGGTTCTAGTTGGAGGGATTGTTTTGGTCGACAAAATCTTGAAGCTCTTCTCTTCTGATCTCAAAGTCATTAATATCGGACTTGATCTTCAACGACGCCTTGAAAGCCCAAGGTGTCAACTCCGTCCAAGTTTCATGGCGGCCTCCTCATAAACTCGAGAGAGAGTATGAGGACATACTGGCAAAGATTCTCTAGATAGCTTGGTGACCCCTAAGTCTAATGAGGTCACTCTATGATCAGCTAGTGTCTAGGCATGTTCTCCTGAACCGGTAGGAAACCTACATTTCAGTGTAGAACGCCTATATGCCATCGACCATTCACACATGAACCGACTAACCATGTCCGATGAAAAGCCTCCAATCATAGTAAGCGTAATCACCCCAACACACGCGATGCAAGTTCGGTCCGACACGCACGACTCACAGGATTAGGAGTCTCTTTCGTAGGTATGCGATAACCCTAGGCGTCGACAGCGTATCGTAGGAGTCAGTGTGGGAAACCAAGATCTTCGCTGACCATCGCCAGCAGGTCTTTGCTATTAACTCAGTGTTTCGTAGCACGCGCTATGTTTGATATAGTCTGGTTTTCTCATTTTCGCGTTCGAGTATGGCTTCGATCATTTGCTTGTACGTTTCCACACTTGCAAATATGCCCGCTCAGATGCTCTCTGTTTTCGTTCTCTGTTTGGTTTGGATTCGTCGAAACTAGATGGCGTGCCATCCACACGAATGATGATGTGCAGAATCCGCATTGCATGGCTCCCTTTTCGACAAAATGCTTCTTTGTGAGAGAAGGTTATCCTTCGGGTGCCAGTCCTCTGTTGTTTTGATGTCGCTGCCATCTGTCTCCACTGCCAAGACCAGGCAGGACTTCACGGGTTTGTCGTCGAGCAGAACCGTGCATGAAGCACATTCCCTCTCCAACATCCAGCCTTGACGCTCTGTACGCCTGCTTTCACGTATAGCATCTGGGAGCAGTCCGCTGTTTCTGAATCTCGAGCTTTCGATACTCCGTCGGTTTTGACGTTGATCGAGTCTGTCATTCTCATCAGCCCTCGAGTAATCTGCGGAACGCTTTGATTGATGGTACCTCAAGGATGCGCAATCGGTGCTACCTTTTGCAGGATCTCACTGGTACAATTGCGTTCGGCCTGTCTGCATCAAACCGTTGTATTGTCTATCTGGGCTGTTCAAGACAATGCAGAGGCTTTGCTGGCTACACATTCAAGAAGCTGATTGACTGTTTTCTGTGAGGTGTTTTCTAAGAGTTCTTTGACGACGTTTCCGAGTGGTCCGCTTACAGTGGCATCTGCAATCCAAGCCAACTCGGTACCTTCGGGGTCGGGAATACACTTGATTTGGATCTCGGCTTTCAATGCGTTCCCCAAACCCGAGCTGTCGATGAGGAGTTTAGCGCGGCGATTCGCCGGATCCTCTTCTAGCACTCGGCTGTTGACCCTGAAAGTTCCTTTGATGAACCCAAAGCCTATCTTCATCTTTGCTTCAGCACGTTTCTCATCGAGTGCCCTACAATCTTCCACATTTGGCAGGCATTGTGTAATCGATTCGGGCGTTGAGATGAATTTCCATACTTTGTCTACAGGAGCCTTTACTACGGCTTTGCCTTCGAAGTGCATTCTATCTCATGGTCGTAAGGCCGTTTCGCCCCATATTGCTCTATCCGCCTGCCAGACAGACAAAGCGAGCCGCACGCGACACTGGCTGACCATTCAGGAGAAAAAATAGGAGGATTTGGATGTGTTCTGTTGGACGAAAGATACGACTCGTAATCAGGCTGATTCGCCTCAGCAGAACCTCAATGGAAAGCATCCCATTTTAATGCGTTTCTTTAAGAGTCCTATTATGTCGCCGCCAAGATTCTTCATGTGCATAATGTCACGCGGAGAGGAATGTTAGGTGTTACATGGTA
>CAYGWT010000008.1:0-1982 GCA_964353625.1 uncultured Candidatus Bathyarchaeia archaeon
GAGGATTGCTCACCAGGCAGAAACGCCCCTCCTGGATTGTACACCAAATCGAGCTTGAGGCCGACATCTGATCCATAACCGATAGCGTTCAGACGCTTCAAAGCTTCAACGCTCTTCTCGTAGACGCCAATCCCTCGCTGAGCATCAACATTCGTCTTCGTGTAGCATGGAAGCGAAGCAACGAGTCTGACGCCAGCGTTCCTGTAAAACGTAATCATCTCTTCTGTTTTCGGTTGAAGTAGAACCGAAAGGTTCGTCCTCACCTGAACGGTATGACTGCCCTTTCGCAGCGCATTAACGAGCTTTGCGAGAAGAGGATTCAGTTCAGGTGCGCCTCCAGTTATGTCCACCAATTTGGGGCGGATCTTATCGGTCACACCTACCACAAGCCGCATCGTTTCCCAACCCATCATTTCATTTCTCACTGGGCTGGCTTCGAGATGACAGTGCATGCATGAATTGCTGCAGAGAAGTCCTACGTTCACTTGTATTGTCGTAACATCACGTGCATTCAGGACAGATCCTGAAATCTCATGAACCTTGCGATCGAAAACATTCATTGCTCTTTCAGATAGACTGACTTGCGCCATGCTTGTTCTGCAACTCATCGATCTAGTAGACATATTCGAGATACGGATAGGCCTGCTGACTCTGTTCACAGCATAAAAAAGTTGCCCAAGTCTGCAACTTGAATGCCGCATCATGTCGACATGACTCGATATCTGGCCCGAAATAGCAACCACGAAATGAACGATGACTAGGATCATGGAATCTGAACCGTTGGGAAATAGCGGATTAGTGCACACTCACTAGACGATCAATGAATGTGAACTGAGATGCGGGCGGATACAAACGTGGGGGGTTTACTCTCGTCCGCGAGGTCATGATTTATGAATGTGGGCTGCGTAGTCAAAGATCGTGGCTAGCTTGTTATCTAGCGATATCAAGGACAAAGCGGTTTACAGTAAGAACATGATAATGCTGGGTAAGGTTAAGGATCTGGAGTTTGACCCGGCGCAAATGAAGGTGACTCATTTTGTTGTTGAGTTTGAGAAGGAAGTGGCGAAGGATCTTCTCGGTAAGATAATCGTGATTCGTCACGCAAAGGGTAGAGTCTCCACTCAGCTGATAGAGAGCATCAAGGACGCCATTATACTGAAGTATCCCATGAATCAGCTGAAGGGATCCATCGAAAGCCCGTAACCCACGCGCGATCTCGGCGAGGATACAAGACAGCTGACGCCAGCCAGAAGATAAATTGTCTTAAATGATCTCCTGTCTTCCTAAACGAGGAGATCATCATGCTCCCCAAAGAAGGCCCATCAACACGTTGTGTCCATTATGGTAGATCCATTGATCCGTCAACACACACAATGAACGTACCGATCATGGAGAACGCGGCCTTTGCTTACGAGGATCTGGAATCATGGCGTGAGGTGGCGTTAGGGAAAAAACCCGGAGACCTCTATAGCAGGAATTCCAACCCCACCGTGCGAGCTTTCAACGAGAAAATCGCTGCACTTGAGGGCGCAGAGGCAGCAACGGATTTCTCCACCGGAATGGCAGCTATCAGTGCAACACTATTTGCTCTGCTAAGCCCAGGCCACCGCGCCGTAACCATCAAGGACGCTTACGGAGCAACATACCTCCATTTCACAGAGATTCTGCCTCGCTTTGGAATCCGCTGCGAACTATGCGACACCGATGACGAAGAGGCGATCCTAGCGGCGATTGCCAAAGGTTGTGATGTCCTCTATCTGGAGACTCCAACCAACCCATTGTTGCGTGTGGTTGATTTGGAGAAAATGTTCGCTGCGGCTCACAAGCAGGGCGCCATTACGATCGCTGACAATACTTTCGGGACATCCATCAACCAGCATCCGATTGATCTCGGAGCAGACCTCGTCGTTCACAGCGCCACAAAATTTATCGGTGGACATAATGACCTCACAGCCGGAGTCGTGTGCGGTAAGTCTGAACTT
>CAYGWT010000009.1:0-2200 GCA_964353625.1 uncultured Candidatus Bathyarchaeia archaeon
TAGTTCCCCGTGATGAGTCGACTGAGGAGGTCGGGTTTGTCGCACAGGTCAGCGTCTATTATGCACTTTTTTGCTTCTTCATGCTTCTGCTCTAGACCAGTAAATACTCTAAGCGACCCATCATCCTCTCTTCTGATTGAAACTACGTCCCCTTTTTTGAGATTGACTTCCTGGACCCAGCTGCGGGGGAGAGAGACTGTAAGGGTCGAGTAGCCGACGCGTTGTACTTTTCTTGCCTCCAAACCAACATACTCCTTATGGTATTTATTAGACATAGCCTTGTCCTAATTTATATATCATGCCCTTATGAATTGACCAATTCTAATCCGGAAGAGTGTTTAAAAATGAACTCCCTTACTGCTCAAGCCGCGATTACATGTCACGGCTTGAATGGCAATTGGTGGACTCGCAGCGTTTCGAAATAGTCGTCGTAGGAGCCGGCCCAGCTGGTCTGCAGGCCGCAATCGCTGCAGCGGAAGGCGGAGCATCGGTTCTACTGCTCGACAAAAAGACAACAATCGGCATGCCCGTAAAGTGTGGAGAGTATTTCCCGTGTAAGGAGGAGATGCTGGACCTTCTACCGGGAGCCGAGGATTTCGAACACCTTTTCGAAATGCCCCCCGATGTCATAGCCAATACCTGTGAAACGCTTCGAATGTTCTCTCCGAGAGGGAAATGTTGGGAGTTCCCGTTCAAAGCATACGTGCTTGATCGAATCCTTCTCGAGCAGAAGATGGCAAGGGAAGCCAATAGGCTTGGCGTGGAAATCAGGCTTGGGCGTCGAGTTCGCTTCTCAGAAGATCAACGTAAGATCGAAGTTGGAACGACCGAACCGGAGTGTCTAGACGCAGAGGTGGTAATTGCCGCTGATGGTTTTCCATCTGAAGTGGCCACTTCAGGAGGACTCGTTTGTGATCGTTATATGCGTCCGGAGAATGTCGCTGTAAACTATCAGTATGTTATGGACAATCTAACCGTAGAACCTGATGTTACCGAGATGTACATGAGCACCGTCATCGCCCCCGGCGGATACGGGTGGATAATTCCGAAGAGCTCCACAACCGCAAACATAGGAATAGGAATTCGAACCACGTTTAAGTCCGGACGAGCGAAGGATCGGCTTGACTATTTTGTGCACAAGTGTTCTTTCACAACGGCCAAATCGCATTCAGGCAACATCTTAACAATGATCGCGGATCCTCTGCCAATTGACGGGGCCGTATCCAGGACGTACTCCGACAGGCTTCTTCTGGTCGGAGATGCGGCCGGCATGGTGATGGCTACGAATGGCGGAGGAATACCTACCGCTATGGTGTCAGGGCGAATTGCAGGCGAAATTGCAGCTCTCCATGTGAGGAAAAACACACCGCTATCCAGCTACGAGACAAAATGGAAGAGCGTATTTGGTCACCAACTTTCGAATTCAGCACGAATGAGAAGATTCGCGGATATTTTCATGCGTCACGATAGGATCTTCGATCGCACCATGAGAATTCTGCAAACATCCGGAATCAAGAAGGTCGTTACGTGCAATATTCCTGGTGGAGTAGATATTCTGATGAGAATACTGGGCTACTAGGACGTGAACGCAGCTCAGAGAAGAGCCCTGTCGATGACCATCGCGAGAAACAGTAGGAAGAGGTAAGGGCTCGAAATCTTGAACGCTCGGTAGGCGTTCTGTTTCGTCGGCCGGAAAAACAAATACACATTCACCGCCAAGACGGCAACACCCAGAAGAATGGCGGATGCAGCGTAGATCCAGCTAAAGCCTCCTTCTGAATAGATCGCCAAGGAGAAGGGAATCATCAGCAGCACAGTAGCCACAATACATCGCAATGCGACATTTTCCTTCATCACAACCGGTAGCATAGGTACACCTGCTAGAGCGTAGTCTTCCTTGCTGAGAATTGCGAGACTCCAAATGTGACTGGGAATCCATAACACCACTAGTGCGGCAAGCAGGATTGGCAGGAGACTGACTGTTCCAGTGATCATGCTCCATCCGAACATTGCTGGCAATCCTCCGCTGAAGCCGCCTAGGATTATGTTGAGTGAGCTCCTTCTCTTCAACCAAAGACTATACACAACGACATTATCAAGCACACCAAGCACCAGAATCATGAAAGAACCAAGATTGATCCACAAACCGATCACAAGCCCCAACGCTATCAAGCCGAGGCCCCAGACCAGTGCACGCTCT
>CAYGWT010000010.1:0-2966 GCA_964353625.1 uncultured Candidatus Bathyarchaeia archaeon
ACGAAGCATACATCAACATAGTGAACGTCGTCGCGTCGGCCACACTGAACCAGAAGATAGACCTCACCTCGATTGTCCGGCTTTTTCCTGGCGTCGAATATAGGCCTGAGCAATTCCCCGGACTCGTATACCGACTGAAGAAGCCGAAGACCGCGACACTCATCTTCAACTCTGGGAAGATGGTGTGCACCGGAGCGACATCCGAGAAGCTAGCAAGGAAGGCAGTCATGAAAGTTGTCGACGAACTCAAGAAAGGCGCCATAGTCATCCTTGCAAAGCCGCAAATCCAGATCCAGAACATAGTATCCTCAGCGGGGCTGGGAGGCCACATCGACCTAGAAAAGACAACGTACTCACTGAAGAGGACGATGTACGAGCCCGAACAGTTCCCTGGGCTTATCTACAGAATGGATGACCCGAAAGTAGTCATACTGATCTTTGCGAGCGGAAAGCTAGTGGTTACAGGTGCCAAGAAAGAGGCGGAAGTACCCAGAGCCGTCGGAATATTGCAGAAGACTCTCGAAGAAAAGGGCCTAATAACATACGCCTGAAGCAGCCCTTGGCAGATCGTTCTCGCGAGGGTCCAAACGACCTGTCGAATTGTACTTCCTGATTGATGGCTCTCGGAATGGCGTGCGTTCTCCCGTTGTCAGGTTCTGTTGGAGTCCATAATCGATCAGCAAGAACCAACAGACAGATATGGAAAATCTAACACCTTTTCATCATTCGCTCAGAACCGGGTTAAGAGACATGGATCAGCAAAGTGCAGGGAATGGATCTCAGCGCGAGCTGATCGAGATACTGGCCGCCGCGACTTTGGTTTTCCTGGTAGGCGTGTGGGAACACCTGCCCGCAGTTGTTCCAAATCACTACACCGACGTAGCGAGCATCTTCTGGCGTAACGGGATTGGAACTGGCCCACATCTGATACCGTACTATCAGTTCATGTTCGAATATCCCGTGCTCGTTGGTTTCCTAGTGTATGTTACTTCCTCAGTACGACTCTATGTCCCGGATTTCTCTACCGCGCTCAACTGCTACGTTCTAGCGATGGACGGCGTGCTCTACCTTTTTGCCATTGGAACAATCATAGTCATGTACAGGATGGCGCGTCTCCTTGGAGTCGAGAAAGGAAGGATTTGGAAGGCCTTCCTAATTGCCCCGTCTTTTCTAATGTTCACAGTCTACAACTGGGACATAATTGCAATCTTCTTCGCCACTCTGTCAATCCATTATCATCTGAAAGGTGACAAGACGAAATCAGTTCTTAGTCTGGGATTCGGCATAGCAGCGAAGCTCTACCCATGTATGTTGATTCCAGTATACATGCTTGAGGAAAGCAACTGGAAGGGCAGATTGAAAGCCCTCCTCGCGCCAGTCGCAGTTTTCGCGTTGCTCAATCTCCCCTTCATTCTAGCGAATTTCCCAGGCTGGTTTGAAACATGGACATATCATGCAGGATGGGGAATAGAGGATTCCTGGCTTATCTTCATCTTTAATCAAATGGATCCAAACGCACACTATCTAGCCCTGGCAGTTCTTCTCTACCTCGTCTACAAGGGCGTCACAGGCACACTCAAGAAACAATACAAGGATCGGCCAACTCGAGTAATCGAACGCTCTTTCCTCATGAATATAGCGTGGCTCTTGGGCAGCTACGTCGTCACACCTCAAATGGCTCTCATACTCCTTCCATTCTATGTTCTCATACCAACAATCTCATTGCCGATCATCTATCTCGCCGAAATAATGAACGCGCTAGTAATCGTACTATGGTTCAGCTCTCCGTTGAACCTGGGAAATCCCCTTGCTCCCACCAGTCCCGTGCAATGGTTTGCAGCAGGCCGGCAATTAATCTGGCTAGCCCTATTCATCAAAACGATTTATCCGGCACAAACCAGGAACCTCTTTCGTAGTCTAACAAAGAGTCTCGGAGAATCCGTTTCCCAGAACGGGACCGCTCCAGAGGTATGCACTTCGTTTTCGCGTTCAACCCAGCCTGCCAAGAATCAACACACAACGCTCACGAGCCCTGTCGGAAAGCTGCGGTCGCTTACTGGAGCTTACGAGAGTATTAGTTGACGTCCATGGATTTTGACCATCAAAGAGGGGGACGCTGTTCATCTAATCTTAAAGATAGTCACCCTAATATCAATGCCAGCATTTCCGGTTGATGCCGTGCGTCCCACGATGGATGAACTGGAGCGGATAAGAAGCCGAAAGATCAGTGAGATGATGAGCCGTTCCAACAACCCCCAACCGTCGGCCCCAAAGCGAGACCCAATCGAGATTACTGACGCCAATTTCGACACGACAATAAAGGCAAATCCAATTGTCGCCGTAGACTGTTGGGCTGCTTGGTGCTACCCGTGCCGGATGATAGCGCCCATTGTAGAGGAATTGGCCAAAGAGTATGGTTCAGCGATGACTTTCGCAAAACTGAATGTGGACGAGAATCCGTCAACTGCAATGAAGTATAGTATCCAAAGCATACCGACGATCTTGATCATCAAGAATGGAGTCGAGGCCGAACGGATAATTGGTGCCGTGCCGAAAGAGCAAATTGAAGCGGTCTTAAAGAAGTATCTTTAGCCGAAGACGGTGCCCTACCGGCCCAACATGGGCATGTGGCCTCTCTGTCATCTAGCAGAAATTAGCTAGGTGCAGGACCTTTCGATATCATCAGGTGCAGCCTTGAGCCAGAACCTGTACCTACCCTAGCCCATAATGAGAGCGGATTTCTAGATCTGGATCCCCGAAGAGATTAGAGTTGAAGTCCTTGTGACCCCCAGCAGCTTGCGAGCCATGGTTATTGTCTCGTCCATCAGTGCGACCTCGCCTAGTTCGATTCTGGCCACGACGTCAAATTCTCCATAGACAACTTGCGCTTCTGTAACGCCGGGAAGTTTCCGCAGCTCCTTCGCGACGCTATGCTCCTTGCCAACATCGACCAATAGCAGTAGGTA
>CAYGWT010000011.1:0-4088 GCA_964353625.1 uncultured Candidatus Bathyarchaeia archaeon
GTGTTGCGCTCTATGATCTTGTTTTGATCAGCCATTCCACCTATGACTTCAAGAGGGGCGACATCTCCGATCCAGCGCAACCTGGTAAGGGATTTGGATTCACCAATACCGTGATTCATGAGGTTGGTCATATGGTGGGCCTGATGCATCCCTTTTCGTTCGATCCAACTGAGAACTTCGTCGCATCAGTTATGGCATACTATCCATACGAGAATAGCTTCAGCATCTTTGACCGAGACACAGTAGTACGTGGTCAGGCGGATCTCTTGCTCCGCACCACAGCCCAAGTGCTCTCTGAGACTCCATCTGTGCTGATCAACGAAGGAGACCTATCGGCAGCGAGATCGAAGGCTGACAGCGCAGAGAAAGCATACTCGACGATGAACTACCTACAGGCGGTGAGGGATGGAGTCGACGCGTTACAGTCGGCTGCAAGTGCAAATGCTGCTGCAGGTGGCTTCATACCTGCCGGGGTCTTGACAATCATAGAAGTAGTGGGCAGTTTCATTCTAGGTGTACTTGTTGCCTGGCTGATACTTCGAAGAAGAGGAAAACGCGTATCCTCGGTGGTGCCTCCGCAGCCTCAAGGTGCTAGTTACTGTGCGACATGCGGGAAACCGCTGACATGGATTAGCCAGTATAGCAGGTGGTACTGCTCCGCCTGTCAGAAGTACCAGTAGCTGCGAAACGAGAAACCCGCATATATGCTGCAACTACATGCCTGAGACCGTAGTGATGATTTTGCCGCGAATGGTCAAGGCGTTCGAACTCGTTCGAGCACAAACTGGTAAGGAGGATGTGCTCATGCAACGTCTGATGAAACTCCAGCAAGTCAAAGAGGCCCACCTTCTCGCTGGGACTTGGGATATTATGGCAACGATGGCTTTCGAGGAGGAGCCTGTAGACCCGAGAGAACGAATGCTCGACCTTGTAACTGGGAAGATACGAAGGATGGCGCTTGTCAGGGATACCAACACCATCGTGCCGGCAATGTCAAGGATGCGAGAGACGCATCTGGTTCATCCAGAACGTCGAGCCTATGCTTTTGTATTCATAGATACGAAGTTGGGGAAGAATCAGGCAGTAATGAGTCAGATCATGAAGTACAACGCTGTCGTGGAATCGCACCTTCTTCTTGGAAAACATGATGTCCTTGCTGTGCTGGAGTTTGAGAAGGGAATTGTCCCGTCCGTCTCAGAAAGAGTCGCGCGGATAGTGACAGAGGATATCGTGAAAATCAATGATATTCTCGATACAGAAACCTATTGTCCCATAAGATCCCTAGTGAAAGATTAGTGGGTCGTTGTCAGCACTGCTGGTGCGGCCGATCAGCACATCTTGGCCAGAAGGCGGTGCAACCCTTCCTTCCTGAAGCCAAGTTCGCCGCTATCTGTGAACGGACGCTTTGAACTCTTTGGGAAACCGCCTCTTGGCGGGTGAAGCCGGAAATACGGTGCGATTCCCATTTCCCATAGCTTCGCAAGTGTGAGCTTGCCTGAGTAGAGACTGGAGACTACTTCCTCTAGTCCTGCAAGGCCAGCGTTCTTCTTCAGAAAATCGGATGTGACTCCGAGGCCCTCTGTCGTCATGGCTCTGTTTGACAATAGCGTCGCGATATCCTCCTTCTTGGCCTCGGCCCAAGTCACGTGGTCTTTGATGCGTCGAAGCATACCCCTCACTGACGGGTTGTCTTGAAGCAGCACCGCACTGAACTTACTCTTCATCCTGAGGGCATTCATTGTCAATTCTTCTGGATGTCGTACGGTTGGGCTGCCATCAAGGCGTATCGCAACAAGGTAGTGTTCGATCGGCTCCTGCTCTTCCTTAAGCGGTTTCTCGACTAGTTTTGGCGGAGGCGCTACCTTCGGTGGGGCGGGTTGTGGCGTCGCTCGCTTCTTGGCGGGGCTTTCCGCTTTCTTCACATGTGCCGAATGTGTTGTCTTGGTTTTCTTGCTCAACTATCTTCACGCCTTCTTCTCGAACGAATGCGCCATCTTGTCGCTAACTTCGTCAAAATGCGCTGGGACATCTTCGGGCTTGAGTTTTTGTTTCAAATAAGCGGAGAAACGTTTCTGGTACACGTCTGGTTTCTCGGAGAGCAGTTTGCCGTATGCTGCTATATGTTCTCCTCGTAAGCGTTCCTTGGCAAGGATCGTTTTCTCACCGTGAGGGATCTCCATCCCGGAATCGACGGCTCCGCTCATTGCAGCATACAGCCGCGATCCGGTGCTAACGGGTCTTGTTCCCACATCCAGTATAGCCTTCTCGATCCCTTTTGCTTTAGCCCTATAGGCAGCCAAGCGTCCAGTAAGGTATGCGGCAGGAACATTTCCTCCAGTCCCTTTCCAAGTGTATTTCTTTAGTTCGGATGAGTGTGCAGAGGCGAGGACCAGATCGCCCGTCACTTTGGCTTCAACCACTTGGACCGTGATGTGCTTGTTCGCAGGTCGCACGACTAATCGTGGTAAGCCCGATACGACAAGGCGTTTTCTCTGTGCATAGTCGGTCCTTCCGCTCATTCTTCGTCGGTACGCAAGATTGTATCGTGAACCTCTGGGCATTTTCGGTCTACTCTCTTCAGTCAATCAAGAATTAATCAGTAAACGTAGGCAAGTAGTCTGCCGCCTACCTTCCGTTCCTTTGCATCGCGTTGTGATATTACTTCGCCCGGGCTGCTCATGATTAGCAATCCAACTTCCTTTGAAGGCAGAAGCCTCTTCTCCCAATCCTCTATGCGATCCGACTTCACGGAATAGCGAGGCTTCACGACAGCACAACTATTGATGCGACCAAGAAGTTGGACTCGGAACTTGCCGGATCGTCCATCATCGATGTACTCGAATTCTCCAAGGTAGCCATTCTTCTGCATAACCCGCAACACCTGCCCCATCAGTTTCGATGCGGGCCAGACGAGGCACTCACGTTTGTGCCTGCGTTCGTTGTTGCTGATCGTAGAGAGTGCATTGGCAAGGGGATCAAGTAGCGTCAATTCGAATTTACTCCGTTCGGATCTTCCTCTTTGACCGTCCACTCTGCCGCGCTGCTATTAGCCCTACCTTTCGTCCCGGAGAAGTATTCCTCGATACAGTAGTGGGCTTCCCAGCATGCTTGTGGCGCCCGCCGCCGTGTGGGTGCGCAGCGGAGACCATAGCCTGTCCCTTCGTGATAGGCCACAATCTTCCTTTTGGCCGCAGCCAAGCTCTTCTCGCCCCAGCTTTCAGGAACGGCTTTTCAGTACGGCCTGCACCACTGACAACACCGATGGTGGCTCTGCAGTGGTTCGTCAGATTGACCGAAGTCCCTGAGGGCAATCGCAGTTCCGTTCCGCCTGGTCTGTGTGCGACAACCATCGCGTAGCTACCTGAGGCTTTTGCTATCTTGCCGCCGTCTCCCGGTTCTCTCTCAATATTGCAGATCATTGTTCCTTCAGGTATCCTGCCTACCGGAACGATGTTGCCGATCTCGGGTGGTGATTCGGCTCCTCGACAGACTGTTTGGCTAACTAAGATCCCTTCTGGAGCGTTCAGGCAACATGACTTTCCGTCTGAGAACTGCACAAAGGCTAACGGTGACCCGCGACCTGGATCATGCATGATGTCAACGATCGTACCGTCGACGCGTCCTGCATTGTCTGCAGGTGTCAACGGAGGATAACAAGCGGGAGCGATTCTCCGATAGATGTGCGCTCTGAATGCTGTGCCGCCTCGCCCTCTTCTCTGAACGCGTATTCGCAAACCCATCTGCTTTCCCTCAAGATGACCTGTACCTTCTTGGTTGCGAGCCGTAGCTTGCTCCAGAGAACCGGTAGCAGAGTCTTTCGATGTCACCCTTCGGAATCAAAATAAACATTGCGGTAATTGGCGCTGTCAAATGTACGGGAGCCGAATCCTCCTGTAAAGTGTCGGGAGATGACGATATTGCCTCTTGTTTTTCAAGAGGCGAGATGTCTGCGTAATTGGTCCAGCCGTTGTCTTCTCATGTCATCAGAAGCCTCAAGTTGGACCTTCAGAAGTATTCCCATAACTTCAGTCAATGGCATTTCAGACTTCTTGATCGCCCCGTTGGCTATCCCGATAGCCCACTTCAAA
>CAYGWT010000012.1:0-3722 GCA_964353625.1 uncultured Candidatus Bathyarchaeia archaeon
CCCGGCGGACATATCGAACTCGGAGAACGATCAGAAGCAGCGATCAAGCGGGAGGTCAAGGAAGAGGTTGGACTTGAAGTCGAGCTCGTCAGGTTGCTCTTGGTTCAAGAGGCAATCTATCCCACCGACTACATCAAACACGAACACTACATCTTCCTAGACTATCTCTGTCGGACGCACGAGTCGAAAGTCGAGCTAGACGGGGACGAGATCCAAGAGTACATCTGGATGCTCCCCAAGGATGCCCTTCAGCTAGATTTGGAAATCTTCACAAGGAATCTGGTACACGCATACATGAAACCAGGGACTGAGAACATCCACTAAAGAGTCATCTTCCCTGCCTTGGGCCGTTGACGCCTAATGTCTCGACCAGTTTCTTGTGCTCCTTCTTGCTTATCCATTCTACGTAAAGATAGTCCTCAATCTCTTCTTCGTTCATGCCGATCTTGCGTGCCTCACCTAGGGTGATTCTGTAGGCTTCGAGTTCGGTTGGTCGGTCAACGTATGAGAACCTTGAGTCGAAGAGTTCTCGTCCCTCTCGGTACTGCTTAACGTGGACGAGTTCATGAATTATGTCGAGGTAGAGGAGTTTCTCGCTGGCCGACAGCAAATACTCGCCTCTGACAACGACATTTCCATTTGTTTCGTTGACGTACATGTATTCAGCTGAATCATCTAGCTTCACGTGCAGGTTCTGCAAGATCTCAGCTGCCGAGGCTCTTCCTCCAAATAGCGATTGAATAACTTCGGAGTCCTCAAGGCCCATGAATATGTGTGAGAGCGGAAACTCTCCTTGTGATTCGGTGCGGTTGACCTCGAAGTGTTTCATTGAAGGCCACTTGCATAGAGTTTGGGCGGTCAGGTCACGTTGTTCTATCTAAGAATGTCTCCTCGCGATCTTTCTGCGATATCTCGCAATCTTTGACAATTGTGCACGATGCTTCTGGATCCGGTCTCCGGTGCGAATACTATGCCTTTCTCTGCCAGCCATATTTGTCAGTCGGATAGAATGGCAGCTTCGTAATTACAGAACCTAGTCGTCGTCCTCGAATCATAATTCCGAGTGTATGGCCTTCAGTTGCATATTCCCGAAGAACGTACCCCATACCGATGCCGCAGTTTAAAGTCGGCGAGAAGCTGCCACTCGTCAGTCTTCCAATAGTCTGGGCGTCTGAACGGATCTCGAATCCGGGCCTGGGTATCCCTTGCTCTGTAGCTCTTAGACCTACTCGCATGAGCTTGGTTCCTTCAGCTTTCTGCTTCGCAAGAGCGTTCTTGCCGATGAAATTGGCTTTCGAAATTTTGACAGTGAATCCGAGACGCGCCTCGTACGGGCTGATGGTCTCATCTAGGTCGTTTCCGTAGAGGCACATTCCCGCCTCTAGCCTCAATGTGTCCCGCGAGCCCAGCCCACAGGGCTCTATCTCAAATTCTTTGCCGCTTGCAAGTATCGAGTCCCAAATATCCTCAACCTTTCCGGGATCAGAAAGCGGGCACTCCCATACCAGTATCTCGAACCCATCCTCTCCAGTGTAGCCGGTTCGGGAGACTAGGCAGCTGATGCCGTTGACCTCTGTTTGCATGCATCCGAATCGCGGAATTGCTGATAGGTCTGCCTTCGATAATTTTTGGAGAGTCGCTTGAGTCTTCGGACCTTGTAGCGAGACTAACGCCGTTTCATCCGATTTATCCGTTAGATGTGCATTGTTTCGCGTCGCTTGTATCTTCAGCCATTCCATGTCTTTCTTCCTGTTGCCTGCGTTGAAGACGATGACAAATCTCTCTGATTCAAGTCGAAGGATGATGATATCGTCCTTTATGCCTCCGTTTTCATTGCACAACAATGTATAGTGCGTTTGTCCAGGCTTGAGCGCGCTAACGTCATTGGTGGTTACAAAGTTGAGGAACGTCTCGGCGTTGGCACCCTGCACTATCGCTCTGCCCATGTGTGAGACATCGAAGATGCCGACGCGGTTCCGCACTGCTAAGGATTCGGGGGCTATGCCCTTGTACCATATGGGCATCTCAAATCCTGCGAAATCGACAATTCTGCCGTGGCTTACATGATAACCATTCAGCTGGGTCTTGAGCGGCATACTGGCGACCCCGAGCAACTGTGACTATGCTTGCATGAAAGTAGGGGCCTTGGCATTGAAGCTACCTGTATCTTCGGTAGCCTACTGCTTTGTGGCGTGAGACATAATCTTCACCGACTCAGGCTCGAATAAGAGTTTCTTCTGACACTTGGGGCAGGCTCCACTGTATCGTTGGATTATTTCGGTGGGCGATTCAAGCTCAGGTCCGTCGTAGAGAGTAGCGCCGCACGCATCGCAGAAGACACGTTGTGGCATCCACGTAGCCTCGGTAAAGGATCGGGAAGTGAGGCAACATATTTTAACTTCTTGCCATTATCCGCGTGCGACGAGCGATGTCTGTAGGGTTTAGGAACTGGCTCAAGCGTGCACCGTGGAAGATCAGGCGGAGCCTTGGAAATGTCGCGTATAGGCTTCGCTTAGTTCAAGCGCCTGGGGCGGCTGGATTCAAAGGTTCATGGACAATGCTATTCTTTGTCGTGCTGGGTCTAGCCACATTCTTTCTGGCTGGAGGAATCTATGATCTCCTCGAGAAGCCCGTTTCTCTTCTTCCGAGAGCGAGCCAGCAGGGATGGACGTTCATTTATCCTGGCGGACTAGGAGGACAGACACTAAATGAGAGCATTCTCTCAGCGATACTGTATCTAATCGGCCTATCAGGCTTCTACATGCTCTTCAGGAGCACGAGATTCGCCTACCGGCCGAGGAATGCATACATTTTGCTAACCCTCGGCTTTGTGACAACGCTCATTGTGATATACTATTCAGGACAAATGCTCGCCCAAAAAGGCGGCTAGATTAAGTCTAGGCTACTCCTAGATCTGACTTGGAGCTACCAGAGGCGTTTCTTCAGTCGCAGCAAATAAGCCGCGACATTAGACAACAAGTGGATCGGCATAGTCGCTATCACCAAAATGAAGACCACGCCGACTGTTACGTTTAGTACGGGCGAAGCGAATAGAAGGGCTACCAAGATGAAGCCTAACTGATCAACTATTGGTAGAGGATTCCCAGGCGGAATGTTCAATCTTCTCTTGAGAAAGGCCCCGAAGAGGTCGCCCAGCAGTGCACCGAGACTCGCTGCGATTCCCCCGAGTACTAGCAGAGGATTACTGAATAGAATGGCCTCTGCAAAAGAGGCTGCGCTCCCACACAATAGTCCGTAAGAGAACCCTTTCACCGTTTTGTGGGTTCCGAGTATCGGTTGACCGTCAATGAATCTCCGTCCTCGGTCAATAGGCGCTCCTCCTCCGAGCAAGACGGGAGTGGCGTTCGCCACGTATGTCGGAATTGCGATATAGATGGCGATCAAGAGATCATACAGGTCGAGCGTGGGGGTCTCACTCCCGCGTTTTCTTTGCGCGTCAGTATTTGGATGAAGTGAGACAATGTAATAAGCTCAGACTGGCTCGAATCCACGAGCCGCGAGTTTTGCCTGACACATCAGTGAGCCAGTCTGTTTTCCTCTGTGGCGTTCTATTACGATTTCCTTTCTTGAATGCTCCGAGGTGTTCTTCAATCTGATGATTGTGCGAGGCCAGTGTGCGAGCGTCCGGCGTGCAACCGGTTCAATCCGACCGAAAGGAAAGTCCAGTCTAGCGTGCACTTGGCTCGTCAACAACGCGACGA
>CAYGWT010000013.1:0-4036 GCA_964353625.1 uncultured Candidatus Bathyarchaeia archaeon
GCGGTTTGTGAACTAGAATAGTGCGCCTTGCTTTTCGGCCGATAGCCTTCGCCTCGCTTTTCGTCATGTGCCCGGACTCATGAGCGTCAGCTCCATCTTCGTCTTTGTACGTGGACTCGAGAACTGCGATGTCCGCTCCCACAACCTCTCGTTCTAGGTTGGAGCATGTTCGGGTGTCTCCACCGATCACCACCCTGTGACCACTACTGTCAGTGATCGAATATCCGAGCGAGCTCATTCCCGCATGAGAGACCTCGAAGGCCTTGATTTGGAAGGATCCGATTCGTGTCTTTTCTCCGTCGGATAGCTCCAGAATCGAGATTGAGAATTCAGGCGTGTAATACATTAGTGGTGGCCGAAGGAAAGCACGGATTCTTGAACAAGGCCGCGGGGTCGTAATAGTCAGACTTTGCTTTCGTCCAAGCAACGTGAGGAAATTCACCAATGAGTACAACCCTGAGATGTGGTCAAAATGCTCGTGAGTCAGAAGGACTGCCCTGAGTGTGTCGAACCTGAATCCTTTATCGATTAGATCTCGCAGAGCACCGTCTCCCGCGTCAACCAGGATGCTGTTCTGATTCGCTGTGACAAGGATCTGTGTTCCGACGGCTGCGTTCGAATGCAGTATGTTGAGTTTTAGTGAACGGCTGCCGGTTCCTATGTGATACTCTCGACGATCAGGCACGCAATCATCGCCTACCGGACGACCTTGTAATCGTACACCTAAACGGCATCGAGCGCATTCAGATAAGCATTCTATGAGGCAGAGCGTGCTTCGGTTCGGAGATACTCGTGAATGCCGATGCCCATCCTTGTCGGGAAATACAATCTTAAGTCAACCTCATCGCGAAAGCATTCATGTGTCCAACGTATCGATCGGGAGGAATCCGACGCGATAATTCTCACGCTCTGTAGGGCTGTGGGTATAGTCTCTAGGAACATTGCCCGTTGCTAGCTGCGTTCTGCTACCTGAACATGACATAGGCTGCGGCCCAAACGCCCAAGATCGTGAAAATGCCCGCGAGGATGCTTCCTATTGAGAATAGTGGAACGCCAATCAGTATCGTGGCGATGTTGCATCCATCTCCAACGACGGCTCCGAAACCCATTACGAGCCCTCCAACCAAAGACTGCACAAGCAGTCGAGGCGGTGGAACTCGCAGCTTCCACTCCTTTGACAACAATGCTGCCGTCGCAGCACCAAGAATCGCTCCTAACACCAAACCCATCTCCCAATTAAAGGGGTAACCAACATTCACACGAAAAATCGTTGCCACGAGTCCAATGTAACCGCCACACCATCCAGGGTATGTCCCACCTGCAGCCTCAAGGCTGACGTACGAGATGACTGCAACCATGCCCAGGAGCAGGCCGGAGAACCACCAAGGCCACCCTTTTCCAAAGAGCGAGAGATCTCGGAAGCTGGCACCTCTGAGACTCCTCCATGCCAAGATGAAGGTGACAATAAGGATTGGCGCTATGAGTGCCCAATGATTCAATCCAAGAATAGATGGCAAGATCGGTGCCGCGCCCGCAAACTTTATCTGTGTTGTGCTCTGAAGTGCGTTCTTGAATGGGGCAAGCCAGAGAGAAAGGGTGGCTGTCGAACCAATTCCTATTCCTACAAGCGCAAGCACCGAACCGATCATTCCTTCACCAGCGCGGTATGTGGACCCAGAAACGCAACCACCAGCGAGAACCATCCCAACTCCGAAGATGAATCCCCCAAGTGTGTTTGCTCCCCAGTAGAGCCCTCTTGGATAGCTTGTGAATAGACCAGAGTCAGCCAATGCCGCATAACCAACCATCTCGACGGCTATTGCTATCCAGATCGCTTTGGCGATCGTTGAGTCTTTGAACATAAGAATATCACGGAATCCTGAATTGAAACAGATGCGTCCCCGTTGCAGAATAACTCCAAAGATGGCGCCTACCATCAGTCCGGACAAGATTTGCTCAACAGCCAACATCTGCATCCCTCAGTGTTTGTCTACCAGCGGCTCCACAAAACCGGCGGAGACATGTAAATCGTTGTATTGCGGCCTTCCTATCATGTTGGTCAAGACTTACCCCTTTTTCGCATCCACGAACAACATCCATCCGGTGCGATTCGATCTGTACGTGATGGGTCACGAGAAAACTCTATCGTACTTGACAAGAAGGTCGACTAGCTGATCGCATTCGATGTTCTCAACACCATTTGGCGTGCCAAGGACTCCTGCACCGTTCTTTTCCCTGAGTGCAAGCACCTTCACGCCTCTCTGCATCAAGTCTTCGATTTCATCTTTCTCGGCTGCATGTGTGGTGGTAATGATCCCTTCGTGAATTAGAACGACTGCGTCACCCGACTTGGCCAGCTTGAAGACCAGCGTCCTCCTCGTCGGGTCCGGCCTATAGAGCATGAAGAGTGTGGACATGAAACTCACTCTAAAACGTGATCGTGGAATCAGCCTCATGAACGAGTTGAGCAAGTCGTTCGGTACTGAGGGTTCCGATGCCAGCAAGCTGATCATCGAGTATGCCTCTCTTCTGAGCGGACTCCAGATGAACTTGCACCTTCAGGCCAAACTCCTCGGCGTCCTTCATGAATTGATCGAGATCCTTTGTTCCTGTTCCTTGAACCTTATGTTCCTTAAGGACCGCGAAGACTGCATCATTCACTAAGACAACAGTTGTATCAATGTCCATTCCAGCTAGAGCGATCGCGGCACGGAGTGCTTCCCCCACGATTGTTCCACAGTGATAGCCAATGTTCGGGGCTTTGTCGATCACAATCAAGAGTCGTTTCATACTGGTCCCCTAGTGACTGAAGTTCAGGATTCTATCGGCCCAGTTTGTTATTCCGGCGAGGTCCGGTAGTCCGCCCATTTTCGATCCTTTCACCAACGCCTCTTCTGCTAACCCTCGCATAAGGCAGCATGCGCCACAAGTCGTAATCTCAACGCCTCTTTCGACAAGGTTTCTCACCATTTCGCCCAGCCTTTTCTCGCCAATTGACTCGGCATCTTTGCTGGCTGCGACAACCGAATCATCGTAGAGGAAGATCTTGACTTCATGTCCTTTCTTCAGTGCCGCTATGACAATTTCGTACGCTGTTTCGAGATCTCGGTACTTGTAAGGATCGGTCTGAACTATTACCGCGATCCTCATTCAGTGTGCATCTCCGCCTGTATGACGGGACGTGACAGAACAGCCGGGACAGCAGCTCTGTCCATCGCATCTTACTCCTGATGCTCGGTTTTTCCCACTTCGATGAAGAGTTCATGAACTGGGCCGTTTACTCTCTGAACAGCCAGTACTTTGTGGCCTTCAGTAGTGACGCTGCGTGGGATCCTCTCAACCGACAACGGATAGTCGACAATCACTTTCAGAATCTGACCCTGCTTCATCTGCTTCAGTTTCTTTCGCGTCTTGATGTCCGGATAGGGGCAGATTTGTCCCTGCACGTCCAGCACTTCGTCAAACGACTGACTCATATCGGTTCCCAGCGCCAACTGGGCTGACTATGGAATATATGTGTCGCTTTGGAAATCTATACTTTCGGGTCGTCACAGCTTCTCTACGTGCATGTCTTGAGCTGTTCTTTGAGTATCGACAATTCTCGTCATCCACGACTTCCAATAGTTTGCGGTATGCCTCGAGTGCGCTCAATTTGGATATTTGCGAGTCAAGAACGAGCGGTTCGTCCCCTGGTCTATTTCGTCGCAGGGTACCGAGAGACAATATCGCCGACAAAGACTCGTCAGTTAGTGACACGCCAATTAAACGAGAGATACCTGTTTCTTGGGATAGCGATCAAGACGCATTCCACTCGACGCACATTGAACAACAGGCAGAACACAGTCCAAGCACAAGCAGTCAATATCTGAATTTCTTCTCTGCTGCAATTTGTAAATGATTGGGCGCATGCCAAACGTGACTTAGGATGCTGTTGGGTTCGACTTGACGGACACCAGAAAGTTGGATTTTCTACCTACAAGACTTGCGGAATAGGTCGAATCTGTGCGCTACTCTTATATGAAACATTAAGGGCTTC
>CAYGWT010000014.1:0-3659 GCA_964353625.1 uncultured Candidatus Bathyarchaeia archaeon
CGATTTGCGGAGTGTATGTCGGATTGGATGCCCAAGATCATCATTCGCACAAGCGCTTCCCTGAGAAGCTAGTTTTCATCCTGAACAATCGAATCAGGAGGTTCCTCGAGCCGCCCGACCAGCTGATCTTGAAGCTTGACCTGAGAGCAAATGAGGTTGTTGTTGATTTCGGATGCGGCCCCGGGTTCTACACGATTCCGCTAGCAAAGATTGTCGCAAGGACAATTGCTATGGATATCTCTCCACGAATGCTCGAGAAGACAGACTCAAACGCAAGAAAGAACGGCGTAACGGTCGAGCTTCTGGTGACTGATGGAACCGAGATCAAGCTCGAAGATCAGAGTGCGGACCTGATCTTCCTGAATCATGTCTTCCATGAGGTCGTTGACAAGCGGAATGTTCTAGGTGAGTTTCTGAGAATCCTGAAACGATCCGGAAGATTGGCGATCGTTGAAAAGACTCGTGGCGGACTATTGTCAGGGAGGGTTGGTCCACCGATAGTCGACCAAATGAAAGTCGTTCAGGACCTGGAACGAGCTGGATTCTCAATAATTCAAACAATCGCTTATGGAAACGATTCAATAATAGTCGGAAAACAGCCGTAGTCTTAGCAGGCTCTTTCATGAACGCGAATACTCGGAGCACAGCCTACGGGATCATGGCTCTGATCTTCTGGGGTTCCACGATCGCCTTTTCACGAAGCCTCGCGGAAAAGCTTGGAACGCTCACGGCCGCTTCCTACATCTTCCTGCTTGCAGGCGGACTCTCATGCACGTATCTGATCATATCACGAGAATTTAGAAAACTCGTTCATCTTCCTAAGGTGTATCTCTTCGGGTGCGGAACTCTATTCATCGTCTACATGGCGAGTCTCTATCTAGCGATCGGGAGTGCAACGAATCGTCTACAATCGCTTGAGGTAGGTCTCGTCAACTATCTCTGGCCGAGTCTAACGCTCGTAATGGCAGCTCCCATTCTCAAGAAGAAAGCTCGTGTCACACTGATCCCCGGCTGCCTGCTAGGATTCGGAGGCGCACTTCTCGCTGCGGCTCAGATCGGTGAGTCCTGGGATCAATTTGTCGGGAATCTAATTACCAACTGGTCTCCGTACGTGCTTGCCTTCGTGGCGGCTGTTTGCTGGGCGCTATACTCGAACTTGACCCGCCGCTGGGCGAGAGAGGCAGAGACGGGAGCAGTGCCACTGTTCCTTCTCGCAAGTGGAATGGTGCTCGGCGTTTTGCGGCTCATCTTCCCGGAGACAACTCAATGGAACAGCCAATCCCTAGTCGAGCTTGCTTACATGGCATTATTTCCTACGATCCTTGCCTACGCATTCTGGGACTCCGCCATGAGGAGGGGAAACATGATTCTCGTAGCCTCTCTCTCGTACCTCACTCCTCTCCTCTCGATAATCATTGGCGCCGTATACCTTGGAGTCAGCACCGGAGGGTACCTGTGGGCTGGATGCCTCCTCGTAGTTTTCGGATCCATAGTATGCAAACTGTCTGTGCAAGATAACCCCTAGAAACGTGACTTCGCTACCGCGCGAAGTCTTATCAAAGCACGGGTAAGGCATCAAATGGGGAGTAAATTGCAGAGTGAGCAAGTGCAGAAACTCGCTAAGAGAAACCTGGAGAAAGGAGAACGATGGCACAAGAAACTTAGTATCAAGGAAATAGTGTTTGGGTTCCAGGACAATTCTATCGCGATCTTGGCCATGCTAGCTGGCGTTACTGGCGGCTCACTCCAACGTGGTCAGATATTGCTGGCTGGTCTGGCTGCCGTTGTTGCGGGTGCAATCGCTGTAGCTATTGGAAGTTACATCTCTTCCAAATCTGAATTGGAGTATTTTGAGAGCGAGATCAACCGCGAAAATCGGGAGGTTCAAGCTAATTCTCCGGTTGAGCGGGAAGAAGTTCGACAAATCTACATGAAGAAAGCGGCCTTCACGGAGAATGAATTGTCCCTTATTGTGGACCGTATCACTTCCGACAAGAAGACGTGGTTGGATACGATGACGAAGGAGGAGCTCGGGCTTGTCAGGGAACGTTTCGTCAATCCGCTGAGGGTGGCTCTGATCATGATGGTTGCTGAAACAGGTGGTGGGCTGGTGCCCCTTGCACCCTACTTAGTCATACCAAACGTTCAAACCAGTTTTCTGGGCGCTATCGTTATCACCTTTACGTCTCTATTTGCGATTGGAGTATGGAAGACAAGCTTCACAAAGAAGAACTGGCTCAGGTCCGGGTTAGAAATGGTTGCTGCGGGGACTCTTGCAACGGTGATTCCATACTTCATTGGGAACTTCCTGTCATCACTCGCTCTTCCGATCTAGTCACGCAACTAGGGCACTTTCATTCAAGTGAACAAGACTCAGCATTTTGTCTTCTGCGGTTGTCGTCGTGGCAAAGCCGGTATCGCAAGCCCATTCTTTGGTTCAGAACCTCGTGCATAAATCTCCGTTCGCAACCTCACAACTCATTAGATGGAGTGGAATCTGAGATGAGCGATTCTGAGGCTGAGTAACTCTTCGAGGAAAGGAAGAAAGTTGCAAGACTTTCACAGATTAGGGAGATTGTCTTCGGAGCAGAAGACGGACTTCTTGTGCCATTAGGTGTTGTCTCTGGAGTCGCTGGCGCCACTACCAACAACTTCTATGTACTGATAGCAGGACTCGCTGAAGCTTTTGCCGGATCCATATCGATGGGCGCCGGCGCGTACTTGTCATCTAAGGCCGAGCATGAAGTCCAACAGTGGGCGATCTCTAGGGAAAGGAGTGAAGTGGAGACAGTCCCGGAAATGGAGAAGAAGGAGATCGAGATACTTTTCAAGAGTGAGGGACTCTCGCCCGCCGACGCGTCTAGGATAGCTGACCTGATAACTACCTCAAAGAAGTCTTGGATTAGAACCATGGTGGAGAAGGAGCTTGGGCTGTCAATGGATCCGATACACACTGGCTCTAGAGACGCACTAGTCATGGGCCTCTCCTATCTCGGCGGATCCCTGTTCCCAATAGTCCCGTATCTCGTGTTGCCTTTGCACACCGCACTCGTCATCTCTGTTGGCTTGACGTTGACCGCGCTTTTCGGGCTGGGAGTCTACAAATCCAGAATTGCGCATGGCAAGATGCTCAAAGGAGGATTAGAGGTCATGGGCATTGGTGCGTTCTCCGGCCTTGCAGGGTATACATTGGGAACCATGATGCCAATCCTTCTCCGAATGGGAGGAATCGTAGGCAGCTAGCCACGTCGAGTCTAAGCGTGCGCTGAGAGTTCGTCCATGTCGCCATGGCGCTTGTGGCAACGCATCTTTTCCTGTGCCGAGCTTGTGGCTCTCCCCAACTGCGTTATTGTGCTCACACTATTGTCTGTGTGACTTTTCGGCGGCCAAGATCAGCTGTCTCAACACGATCCAGTCGGTGTACGCAATAACGTTCTTATTGTGGAACATCAGTGTATCGCGTAACAAGACTCACAAGGAGGGAAAGAAAAACAATGAATGGTGACGCGAAAAAGGGCATCGCGCTCAGCGCGATTGCGCTCGGCGTCGGAGTTGCTTTGGGTGCTGTATTTGGCAACGACAAAACCAGAAAATCTCTCGTCGACAACAGCAAGAGCCTGTTCAGCAACTACCGACAAAAACGAGCTTAGACTAGATCC
>CAYGWT010000015.1:0-2412 GCA_964353625.1 uncultured Candidatus Bathyarchaeia archaeon
TTGTTGAGATGCGCATCAAGGTTGCTGATAATGCGAAGCTCACGTTGCGAACGCCACACGGCAACATGCTCGTGTCCGTGGACGGAACCGCGTTGACGACAGACAAGGATGGAATGCTGGTCCGCGAAGTGAAGGTGCTGGCTGATCACTCGGTTGCGGCCCCCGGAAATGTTTCGATGGCGGACGGTTGGCGAGCAGCGTTTCGAAGCTGGAATGGAACTGACCATCAGAACCCGAAGATCCTCAAGGTCACCAAAGACATGTTACTAACAGTTGACTACCAAGATGAATTCCGACTCGATGTGGCTTCTGATGCGGGTTACAGTACGGGAGCGGGTTGGTATCGATCCGGTGCGGTGGCTAATTTTTCGGTGCCCATATTTGTTCCTCAGGAAGGCTTGGGCGGGTTGGTTGGGATAAGATGGCGTTTCACAGGGTGGAGTGGCGACATAACGAGCAGCACGAACAGTGAGTCCGTGGTGATGGATCATCCGTATAGGGTGGCTGCAAGTTGGGTTATTGACTACCAGCAATCCTACTATGCGGTCATCGGCGTTATTGTTCTAGTTGTAGGTGCACTAGTTGCCTTCCTCGTACGCCGAGCAACAACCAAGAAACCTCCAGCAGAGGAAGAGGTTGCGGCTGCCGCGAGAACGTTCTGCATGCATTGCGGAGCCGAAATTGATCCGGACGCGAAGTTCTGCTCGAAATGTGGAGAAAGTCAGGTCAGCTCGGAGTAGCCCTGCTCGCCCGTCTTGGGAGGAGCGTCTCTGTAGCTTTGATTGTGTAGTCGCCGATCTCTGGAATGAAGTGGTCGAGCACGATTACTAGAAACGCTACAGAGAATATGCCTAGAATTAGGCCGGTTGGGTAGTGCGCCAAATACCAAGGCAGGATCCCAGCGTAGAGCAGCCAAATCTCCAACGCGATTATCCCAATATTCGCGAAGTAGATTAAGACGGCGACGCTGACGATTGCGGTTGCTTTCCTCTTCCAAGCTATCCTAGGGAACGGGATCAGAATGCCAGCGAAGATGGCTGTGACCTGTATGCCCGTGCACATACGCTCTATCTCAAACTCGTTAACAAAGGCGCGGCCTTCCGCTACGTGCGATGCGGCAGGAATCCCGATCCAGTTCAGTAGTGCCGCCGAATGGTCGGCTGTGATCTTTTCGAGGATGAAATAGTTCGGCAGATAGTACAGACTGGCCGAGAGGGCCACCATAATGAATGCGTAGACTGCAATGGAACGTAGCTTAGCCAGCTTGTCCAATGAGGCATCCTCGATGATGCTATTTGCGTCCTATCGGAGCCTTGAATGTTGCTATCCGCTCATAGTTGGTTCTTCCATGTCGACAGTGCCATTTTCGACAGACGTACGGCAATCTGGTTGCACACATCAACCATGTGGCTTCGAGGATTCGTCCTGTAGCCTTTCGATTCTCTCCAGCTGTTCCTCTATCGGACTTGATTCTTGCCAGATTGAGTCGAAAATGTTGTTGAGATGCCGTATGCCATCTTTGCTTGTGATGCGGATCATGCAGTCCGCGCGACTCTCTAGCTGAGGAGAATCGGGATCCGGATGGTAGATGGTGCCATCTGTATCATCCATTATGCCCATGCAGAATCCGATCGGATTCTCTGTATGACGAACCTCCGCGAACTTGGCCAATGCCTTTGCTGCCGTTGTGTTATGATCTGAGAGTTTGCAGATTATTTGGATTCTCAATCCTCGTTTGTGAGCACGCAGATACGTTTCGCCGAGCCCTTTCAGTAGTCGTACCGGTCCGTACCTGGTTGGGGCATAGGATTTGATGCTCTCCTTTGCAGCGTTAATCTCGTTCTCGGTTTGGATGTAGGCCTCCTCCCGACCGCGTATGACCCGGCTTAGTTCGCCTGACGGGGGACGACCGAGCAGCATAGCTTCGCGAACCGCAAACGGCGTCGCTTCTCTCCAAAGGATGTTGAAGAATTGCTGCATGACTTGAACAGTGGGGCGATAGGTGCTGGCAAGTTGAACTATTTGAGACGGACGGCCGATTGGTTCTTGTGCCAACGAGACTGCAACGGATTTGTCATCAGCACCATACATGTACACGGGGATTGGCTGGTAGTGACCGACTTCAGCTACCGTCGTCATCTTCCTGACACGGCTAAGGTTCTCCTTATCAATCTCGAAGATGAGTCTCGCTTTGATGCCCTTGGATGCGATCAGTCTGAGGCACTCAGTGAGAAGGCGATTCGATACGTGTGGTGGCCTTTTCCGTCCCGCCATTCCCCAGAATCCAGTTTCAACGGACTTGACCGATTCTAGCAGGTGCGCTCGGCCGGGATTTGGTCCATAGATGATGCGAACTTCCTCTTGGTTTCTCCGGTCGGGTTTCGTTGTGAGGCCTTCCAGTTCGGATGCCAG
>CAYGWT010000016.1:0-9008 GCA_964353625.1 uncultured Candidatus Bathyarchaeia archaeon
GTTCGATTCACAATTGTTGTTATGTCACCATACTCTCTGACTAATTTCAATGCGGTCTTGGGTCCAACTCCCTTGACGCCATCAGGGTTATAGTCAGTGCCAATAAGTATCCCAACGTCAACGAGTTGTTCGCGGGTTAGACCGAGATCGGTGAGCGTCTCAGCGAGTTCTATCATTTCCGGTTCGATCTCTACGTATGCTTGCCTGTTCGGTAGTTTTCTTTTTCCGGATATGGTGAGGTTCTTCACCATGCGTGGTGCTCCGAATAGGAGCGAGTCATAGTCTTGGGATGCTGCCGCCCAGACATCACCTTTCAGAGCTATGTAGGCTGCCTGCGCTTCGCCTTCTGAAGGCGCTTGCACCCACGGAATACCGAGGCCTTTCAGTAGTCTCTTCGAGTCCTCGATCATGAGTTCCTTTACCGTTGCGGTGGCCTGAGCGTACTTTCTCGCATCCTCCATGCTTCCGGCTTTGATTGCCGCCTCGTACTTGATTGCCGCCTCCTCTCTGACCCTACGTCGTCGTTTGATCTCCATCTCTTTCAGTTCGGGCGGTTGGCCGTCGAATACGTAGACGAGTTGAATTCCTTTCTCGCCCAGGTTCGCTGTTCTATACAGTATACCGCTGAGGTGGCTCGTGATCCTGCCTTGTCTATCTTTGAGTGGTGTGCCGTCCGGTTGCCTGATAATCGCTAGGAACTGGTACAGTGTATTGTATGCGTCAACGGCTAGGCTCTTGCCTGATAGGTCGTCCAAGAGTATCTTGCGTTTATGCAAGACTTCGCCCAAGTCTACTCCCAAAGCAGCGCCCCCGTTCTGAGTCTCTATCGAACTTCGTAAAGGCTATTGCGAGTGTACAGGGTGAGTGTTCGAGTCAATTTCATTCGTCTCTCTCACCCTAATATAGCCTCCAACATCATGAATATTTCATCAGGATCATCAAGGCTGCATCTCTTTGAGTTCCGAACTCGTCTGGGTCAATGATTTTCTCTCAAACGGGATAGGCCGAGAGCCCGACGCCCTCAAAGATCTTCGTGTAGTTCGTGGTCCATCAGCAGATCTCTGTGTACGCTGTAGGGGCGGGCGAATGCTCTGTGGCAAGACCTCTTGCCCTCTCCTGACCAAAGCGAGAGCAATCGCAACCTATGGCAATCTCATTTCCTCTGAACAAATAGACGGCTCTACGCCGCCAGGAGTCTTCGTGGGCAGATTCGGGTATCCTCGCGTTTCTGTTGGCCCTCTGATACCACCTTACCACGGGGACACGACAATCTATGATGCGCCTGAGCTTTGGCTTGGCAAGTCCATACAAGAAATCGTCGACTTGCGATACTCGCTCGTTAGGGGAAAGACCCGCGTCAGCATCTTCGATGCACAGGAACCCTACGGAATAGTTGACCAACTCCAAGAGCTCACTTTGAGCGCGACGCCCGCAGAGTCAGAAGCCAGATTTGCAAAGAAACCTGCAGGCCCTCTGACACTAAGCGATGAGATACAGCCGTTCGGTCCCTCAGCCCCACTAAAGAGTTTTCAGGCTTGGGGAGTCAAAGCGGATAGACGAGTTGAGAAAGCATACTATGACCGGGACCTGAATGCTTCTGACGCCATACTCACTCTGCACGAAGATGGAGTCCAGGTCACACGAATACAAAGAGCCCTCAGCATGGGCATGTTCGGAATTGGATCAAGAAGGAAACTTGTCCCCACTCGATGGAGCATTACCGCTGTTGATAGTACAATCTCAGAACGATTGCTCGATGAAATCAAGCATTCACCCGCCATCGACGATTTCCGTGTCCACACCTACAATTACATCGATAACAGGTACATTGTGATGCTCATGCCCGAAAAGTGGTGCTACGAGTCGATCGAAGCTTGGTTCCCTGGCACCGCTTGGAATGAGGGCGGAGAATATCCGGCGATGATGGGTGATCATGAAGAGTATCAGGGAAGGACAACGTATGCGAGCATTGGCGGCTGCTACTATGCATGTCGACTCGCAATCGCAGAACATCTCCTCAGAGAAAGAAGACAATGCTCAGCTTTGGTGCTGAGAGAAATTCATTCCGGATACATCCTGCCGGTTGGAGTCTGGAATGTGCGAGAGAGCATAAGAGCGGCCTTAGCTCGAAGTCCGACGAGATTCGACAACTTCAACTCGGCGCTCGAATTCGGTTTGTCTAAGCTGAGTATTCCACGCAAGGCGTGGCTGCAGAGTAGCCACATGCTACGAGAGGCTTTCTTCCAGAGAAAAATCAACAGTTACTTCGGCATGTAGCATTCTGCAGCGCTGGGATACGCTAATCTCCTAATCCTTTGAGCGCCTCTTCTTCAACCGGTCGCTGGTATGTCCTAGCGTATTCCTCTCTGAGCGCGCCTACTGTGCTTAAGTTGACTATCGTGTTTGTGCTAGCTTCGCCGGTGAGTTTTCCAAAGTCGCCTTTGAACTCTCTCCACTTCAGGTGAGTATTCCCGCTCTTCGAGTTGTAGATGATGCCAAGGACATTTGAGACTCGCATGAATCTTATCTCTCTAATCTGCTCGAGGGTCTCTTTATCCTCAGCCTCTACGTACATGGTTCCGTGTTCTGAGGCCCTTTCAGGGAAGACGCTCTCATCGCCGACAAACTGGTCGGGAATGAAAGAGTCACAGGTGCTTACAATCATGAACCGCCTAAAGCTACTGAGATCGCAGACGGTGTCGATTTTCAAGTGCGTAGCTCACTCTCTTGCGGGCGTTGGTTACGGCGACTAGAAATAGGCACGGGCGAGAGAGTGAGATATGCCTGTCGGTCCTATGGATTCGCCACCGTCCAATGCAGTAGGCCGAGATTGACATCTCCGGATAGGCGGAGCAGCCGAGCGGGGTCCCGAGCAACGGATAAATAAACGGCGGCTGGTGCCCTGTAGGAAAAGAAGGCGTTGAAACTGAGCGAAACCAAAACGGTACGAATGCCAACCTGCACATGGTGTTCGAGAACCATAATGCCTGGAGAAGGTGCGGTACGTTTTCCCTGTCCGAACTGTGGCGAAGTCACTATGTGGCGCTGCGAAAAGTGCAGGACTTTCGGCAGACCATACAAGTGTGCAAAATGCGGATTCACAGGGCCATAGAGTAGTGACTGTGCTTGGCTAAGGTAATTGCGCAGATCAAGATCTTCCCGACCGAGACGACGGTGGACCTTGTGGAGCTTAGGAAGAAAGTGGAGGCTGGGTTGCCGGCAGGAACGTCGGTTGCACGGTTCGATGAGGAGCCCATAGCTTTTGGGCTCGTCGCCTTGGTTGCAAGGATCGCAATGCCTGAGCAAGAGGGACAAATGGACAAGGTTGAAGAGGCCCTGAAGTCCGTGGAGAATGTGGGTGAGATTCAGGTCGTCAATGTTTGGCGGACCTGAATTCTGTTACTAAAAGTAACGCTTATATTCATGCTTAGTTACCTATAGTAACAGATTCCGCGAGCCCCGGCCGCGTTCGGAAAGCGGAGCCGCAAACACGATCAAGATCAAAGGAATGAAGAAACGTGGTAGGAAAAGACAACCAGTTGAGAGTCGCCGATGCAAGACAAAGAGACGTCGGCCATGGCAAAGTTAGGATAGACAACGAAACAATGCAGAAACTCGGAATCACTGCCGGCGATTTCGTTGAAGTCCAAGGCAAGAAGATGACAGTCGCAGTCGCATGGCCCGCATACGCAGAAGATCAGGGCGAAGAGATCGTACGAATGGACGGACTGATCAGAAGAAACTCGGGCGTAGCGCTGAACGAGTATGTCGCGCTCAAGAAAGCCGACGTGAAAGATGCACAAGCGATAATTTTCGCGCCGACCGACGTGAGACTAAGTGTCGATGAAGAATTCGTCAGTTTCGTGAAACGAAGATTCATGGACATGCCATTCGTTGAAGGCGACATGACTCTCCTCTCCATCTTTGGAAGTGCGGTCCCACTTGTGGTCACTCGAACCAGACCGCACGGTCCAATCAAGATACTCGAGACCAGTACCGTACAGGTTCTCAGTGAGCCGACACCAGAGAAGAAAGGCATCTCGATGATCACCTACGAAGACATCGGCGGCCTTCGCGAAGAGATACAACGTATCCGAGAGATGGTCGAACTTCCTCTTCGACATCCAGAACTATTCCAGAGGCTCGGCATCGAACCACCCAGAGGAGTCTTTCTCTACGGTCCTCCTGGATGCGGTAAGACACTATTGGCGAAAGCTGTCGCGAACGAGTCCGATGCAAACTTCTACGTGATTTCTGGGCCAGAGATAATGTCCAAGTTCTACGGCGAATCCGAAGCCAGACTCCGAGAGATCTTCCAGAAGGCACACGAGACTGCACCGAGCATAGTATTCATCGATGAGATGGACGCGATCGCACCGAAACGCGAAGAAGTCACGGGCGAGGTTGAACGCCGCGTTGTTGCACAACTTCTCTCACTCATGGACGGAATGGGAACCAGAGGCAACATCATCGTCATCGGTGCAACGAACCGACCCAGCGCGATAGATCCAGCACTCAGACGTCCTGGAAGGTTCGATCGTGAGATAGAGATCGGTGTCCCGGACAAGAAAGGCCGCAACGAAATCGTCCAGATACACACAAGGAACATGCCGCTCGCCGAAGATGTTGACATCAAACGTCTTTCAGACATCACACACGGGTACACGGGAGCTGACATATCTGCGCTCTCAAGGGAAGCTGCGATGAAAGCATTGAGACGCTACATGCCTGAGATAAACCTCGAAGAGGAACGAGTTCCACCCGAAATACTGGACAAGATGGTTGTAAAGGAGGACGATTTCCTCTCCGCATACACAGAAATCACCCCCACTGCGATGAGAGAAGTATACGTCGAAATCCCATCGGTACATTGGAAAGAAGTTGGCGGGCTTGAAGAAATCAAGAACGAGCTAATCCAATCAGTCGAATGGCCTCTGAAGAAGCCAGAAGTCTTCAAGAGGATGGGCATCAAGCCTCCAAGAGGCATACTGCTCTATGGTCCTCCAGGATGCGGTAAGACTATGCTCGCAAGAGCTGTGGCAACAGAAAGCGAGGCGAACTTCATCTCAGTCAAGGGGCCTGAAATCTTCTCTAAGTGGGTTGGAGAATCTGAGAAGGCAATTAGAGAGATTTTCAGGAAGGCAAGGACCGCAGCGCCTGCAATAATTTTCTTCGATGAACTTGACTCGATAATTCCGAGAAGAGGCGCTGGCTATTCGGACTCTGGAGCCAGCGAGAGAGTGATCAGTCAACTTCTCACTGAAATGGACGGTATAGAAGCGCTCCAGAACGTCGTCGTGATCGGTGCAACCAATCGGCCCGACATTCTCGATCCCGCGGTCATGCGGCCAGGCAGGTTCGATCGGTTGATCGACGTGCCTGCGCCTGACTCGAAGGCGCTCATGCAGATCTTCAAGATCCATGCGCACGATATGCCTCTCTCAGCAGATGTGGATCTACAAGAGGTCGCCGTGAAGGCAAAAGGGTACTCTGGCGCAGATGTTGAGGCTCTCTGCAGGGAAGCAGCTATGAACGCACTTCGTGAGAGTATTGATGCTAAGGAAGTTACGCGTAAAGACTTCGACAAGGCAATGGACACAGTCAGACCCAGCATCAACCCAAAGATGGAAGAGTACTACGCGCAGTTCAACGAACGTTCGAGAAAGGAACGGGCCACTCCGCCTGCAATAATATCGTAGGAAGATGTAGGAGAATTCTATGAACAAGGTCTGGGGGCCGCGCCCCCTCAACTTGGCTGTCGTTGAGACGCTACGGCGTAAAGGCTCCCTCACCGATGGTGATCTGCTAGATCAAGTCAAGGAGAGCTACGGAGACATCAGCTTCCGGGAACTCAACAGCGTCCTCCTTAAGCTCGAAATCAACGGTATCCTGTATGTCTCGCGTCTCATGAAAGGAAAGAGACGAGTAGAACTCGTTGCGCCCAGGCAGCCATAGCCCCGCATTCCATGCGTTCACGAGCCTTATCTATCAGGGTCAGCCTCGGAACGAACATCCGGCTTCAAGCTCTAAGCTAAGAGATGTTGCCAACCGAGGCATGCATATCCTATGAGTTTGGATGCTGACATCATTGTGGTCGGTTGTGGAGTAGCCGGTGCCACAGCTGCCGAAACTGCCGCCTCCTTGGGATCGAAGGTTCTCCTTCTAGAAGAGCACGATCGAATCGGCGTCCCGTCACACTGCTCAGGTCACGTTGGAATCAACAGCATGAAACGCTTAGGCGTTTCACTGCCAAAGCAAGTCATCAAGAATCAGATCCGTGGCGCGATCTTTCATTCCCCGTCGGGTCAGGTTCTCCAACTCGAGCGTCAGAGACCAATCACGTGGGTGCTTGATCGTGGAGCATTCGACGAACACATGGCAAACAGAGCACAAGAAGCAGGCGCACAAATCCAGCTCAATACGCGCGCGATCTCGATCCAAACCCCTAATGACAATCAGGTCCAACTACGAGTTACAACTGGTTCCAAATCACACACACTCAATTCCCAGCTCGTTGTAGACTGTGAAGGTGCGTCGCCTGCACTTGCTCCTCCTCGGGCCATGAGCGAACGCCACAGATCGATGTGGGTGAACTCTGCTCAAGTCCACGTAGATCATGTGGAGAATATGAGCCAAGATATGGTGGAAGTGTTCCTTGGATCTGCCTATGCGCCGGGATTCTTTGCGTGGATAATTCCTTGGCGAGATGGATCGGCAAAGATCGGGCTCGCAGCTCGGGAGGGCAATCCGCGGCTCTTTCTTGAGAGATTCATGACGAAACACCCTGTTGTTTCTCAGAGACTGAAGGGCGCCAAGCGGCGTGACGTTTCTTTTCATCCCATACCTTTGGGTGGGCCAATTCGGAAGACGTACTATCCGAACATGTTGATCGCGGGAGATTCAGCGCAACAGGTGAAGCCCACAACCGGTGGAGGAGTCGTGTTCAGCCTCATCTGCGGAAAAATCGCTGGAGAAACCGCACACGACGCGTGCACATCCAAGCACCTCTCAGAAGCCTTCCTCTCCGGGTATGAGAGACGATGGAAGAGCGAGATAGGTCGTGATCTCGACGCAATGAGGCACATCCGGAGGATGCTATTCAAGCTACCAGACCATCGAATTGAGAAGATATTCTCGATCGCCCGAACATTTGACGTTGAGACCGTCTTGAACAGAGCAGACGACATTGACATGCAAGGCAGAACTCTGGCTAAGCTGGGACTTGATCCGCGTTTAACGATAAGCTTGCTCTGTTCCTCAATCCTATCGCTGCCATTCATCGTGGACTCCGGTAAGACCAAGGCTTGACTCAGCGTGTTCGGTCTGCAGGTCAGATTTCTATCGGTCTTCCTGCATCCGTCCATTCAATCAAGTCGTCCGGAAAGGGGCTGAAGAGTGTTTGGTTCAGCAAGTACTGGTTCTGAAACCTAACCGCCCACGCCTTGAGCAATCTAACGGCTGACGTGAATGGTACCCTTTCGTCCCTGTAGAGTTCCAGCGTTTCTAGGAAGAATTGTCTTTCGTTCTTTGAGAGCTCTTTGGAAAAGTAGCCTAGGAGGTGCATGAGAACGTTAATGTTAGATGTGCGCTTGGGCGGATTCTCGAGACTCTTCTGGAGGTGAATCTCATACTCTTGGATGATTTCTCCCAAGGGCCTTTTCTTGGGGTTCGCAACCACGTTTCCAAGCAATCGCATCTCTCTCTGGTTGTATGCCATCAGCATGAATTTGTTCTCTGTATGGAAGCGGACTAGGTCACGCATCGCACTAGATTCCTTCACTGTCCGGAATCGCGCGAGAGTGAAGAGCTTCGTAAGATAGTGTTCACGCATCTTCAGACTTCTCAGCCTACCCTCATCTTCTATGGCGAGGCCTGGGAAGCGTTTGAGTATCTTGGCTCCGAAGAATCCGGGGCCTTTTCCGGTTGCGGGGGATTTCTCGCTTTTTGCATATATCCGTACGTCTTTGAATCCACAAGAGGGTGATCGGAATTTCAGTATGAAACCATCCACCTTTTTCAGAGACATGAGAAACTTATCCGAGAATTCGTTCATATCATCTGTGACGTCTTTGCCGGTTGTAGGCTGGATGAGTCTCAGATTGGTCGTAGAAACGATTCTTATTGGAAAACGGGGAATTCCGAGACCTATCGCTACTTCCGGACAGACTGGGACATAATCGACGTGGTTCTCCAGTCTCCTAACGAAGGCATCTCGTATCACTTGGCCATTGTATCTGCATGCCTCAAATTCCAAGCATTTGCTCACAACGACGGTCGGTTTCGAGTGCGAGTCCATCCTTCCACCTAGCTTGTGTCTATTCGCGTAGGATTTGAGCAAGCTGTTCGGATTCTATGTTACCGCCAGTGAGGGCGAGCACGACCTTGCTTCCGGATAGCTTGTCTTTGATCTTGTAGGCTGCTGCGGTTGATGCGGCGCCAGATAGTTCAGCCACCTGCCCAGTTGAGCGGAATATCGTCTTGACCGCCTGTTTCATCTCCTGATCGCTGACAAGTATGATATCATCTAGTTTCTCTCTAAGAATCCTCAAGGGCAACTCGTACGCTCGACTCGTCGCAAGGCCTTCCGCAACTGTCTGTACGCCGTCTGTGGATGATATGGCGCCTTCCTTCCATGAACGGTAGAACGCAGGTGCGCCTTCAGCTTGCACGCCTATCACTCTGATGCTGGAATTCAAGCTCTTGTGGACGATGCATGCGGCGGAAGCTCCAGACCCACCACCAATTGGAACGATGACCACGTTCACGTCTCGAAGCTCATCAAAGACCTCAAGATGCATAGTTCCGACACCTTCGAACAGCAGTGGTTCGTTGATGCCGTGCACATACAGGAATCCTCTCTGAGAGGCCAGTTTCTCTGCGTACTCACGAGCATCTTCATAATAGCTGCCGTGAAAGATTACTTCTGCGTCCAGCTCCCTGATCGCCTCAGTCTTAGTCTGCGGAACACCATGAGGCATGACAATGCGAACATTTACTCCGAACAGAGA
>CAYGWT010000017.1:0-2404 GCA_964353625.1 uncultured Candidatus Bathyarchaeia archaeon
CCTTGGTGCGCACACACTGACAAATAGCCGCCCGCTAGTAACAACAAGTGACCACACTTGATTCGACTGAATGGAGGTGCCCTCACAAGCGTGCAGAAGGTAGTAGTCGCTGGATACGTGCTTGGCCTTATGGCTGCGTTGGCATGTGACATCAGCTTATGATAATTGAGCTGCTTTCACTGGGGTATGGCATTTCCAGCATGATCAGTTTCGGATTTGGCGATTTCTTCTCGAAAAGAGTAATGGCTGGCGTTGGATACCTCCGGCTTCTCGTCTACAGCCAACTCGTAAGCTTGGTTCCGGTACTTCTCTTGGGCGCAGTGTTCACTCTGTCTGTGCCTTCGTCGCTGACAACAGTCGCGATTATTCTTGCATCTGGAGTTTGCAGTTTCTCAGCGTTGTTTCTCTTCTACAAGGGTCTCGAGGCTGGGAAAGCGAGTGTCATAACACCAGTATTCTCAGCCTATGCGATCGTAGCAATTGTTCTTTCATTCGCGGTTTTCGGGGAGGTTTTGAGTCTTTGGCAGATTGCCTGCGTTGCAATGACACTGATCGGTGTATTCACAATAATTTTGATGTCGGACTCTGGAGAGCGTGCATGGAGTTCTGGGGTTCCATACGCGTTGGGATCGATGTTCTCTGCCGGTGTGGGGTCCGTGTTGATCAAGTTGGTATCAGATGATATTGGTGGAATTGCAGCGCTGTTCTTCAACAGACTTCTAGCAGTTGTGACACTGGCGGTTGTAGGGGTCATGTATATCAGAAACCACCCACGATCACGTGCCAATGAAGGATTTCCTCTCAGGAGCATAATTCTCATTGGTCTGGCCGAGTTTGCAGGGTTCTCCTCTTTTGTACTCGGACTAGACGTTGGGATGGTTTCGCTAGTGACGACGCTGTCGAGTGCGTCACCAGCTGTCACAGTTGTTCTTGCACAGGTCTTTCTCAGAGAAAGGCTCGTTCAGATCCAGAAGTTCGCCACGGTCCTAGTCATTCTTGGAATCCTATTTCTTTCGATTGCGTCTACATGAGTTTCCGATAGTGTGGCAATTCCTTTGGAACAGTCGCTAACCGTCGTGTGCCTTCATTACATTCTGCCTGTGTGTGAAAAGATGAAGAGTCTCAAGTTCTAGCGTATGAGTCATTCTTGTGGTTGGGTAAGCCCGAAGATCCCCTGGCCAATACTGGTCGAATGTGCGGATCTCTTGGTGTGAACGTCCAGATTTGAACCTCCAGCAAATGATCGAGCGCTGCAACAGTTTGCCACCTATGGGGTAAATAATACTGGTAAACTGGTGCGCGAATCCCACCCCCCGCACCATTGAAAATGTTCTGACTCGTAACGGATCTTAGCAAGGAATGTGGCCGTGATGGGTTGTTATTGTCCAAAGTGCCGTTCAGTGTTCGTTGAGTTTCAATCTTGCGCAACCGCTCATGAGAATCGATTAGCAGTTGTGAAAATGCAAGCTCACGAAATTCGTCACACAGCTTGGGTTGGGCGATGGTTTGAGTGCTCCCAAGAACTACGTAACTCCTATCACTCGGACTTGGCAGACATTGTGGCAGATCTATCTTGCGTCGTGACAATGTACAGTCGGATAGTTCTTTGAACTTAGGGAAGCCTCACGTTCAATCAGCTAAAGCTTCTCAGATTTCTATGATTGTGCTCCTTGCATTAGGATCAATTGGCGCGGTTTTGAGTCCGGACTACGCGTGGAATCCAGCTGTGAATCCGGCTTTTACTATTCCCACCGTTACAGTTCATCCGCCAACATCTACCACTGACACAGGCCATCCCACTGTGACAGCCTCTAGCCATACCACTTACACAAGCTCGCCGCGGACGACTATCAGTGTCACAGGCAATCCGCCAGGGAGTGCTTGGCAAATCTCTGTAACGCCCACTTCTAGGATGGTACTTCCCGGGGGGTCAACAACGTTCACCGTTGCTGTTAGCGGTACGGTTACTGGAAACCCCACACTCTATCTTAAGACGGGGTTTGGGGGCGGAGTGGAACCGAGCAGTTACAGTGTTCTTTTCTCACCTAGCACCGGTGTCGCGCCGTTCGTCTCAACGCTCAGCCTCACAATTACCTCCTGGGCATCTCCAGGGGAGAGAATCATACTTGTCGGTGCACGCACGTTAGAAGGTGGCGCGGAGGGAGAGCGAATCGTAACCATAGGAGTGATCGTGCCGGCAGCGGGTTGGGATCTCAGTGTCACCCCCTCATCCAAAGATGTCGTGGCTGGGGATCCGGTTGGTAACACATACACTGTCAGCATTACCGGGTCAATCCCTGGAAACCCAAACATCCATCTGCATGCACAGGCGCCAATCGCTGCGACCTTCGAGTTCTCCGTAAACGATCAACCAGCCCCATTTGTGTCCACAATGAGGGTCAGA
>CAYGWT010000018.1:0-1821 GCA_964353625.1 uncultured Candidatus Bathyarchaeia archaeon
AAAGATCAAGCCTAGTTACTTCTCGCAAAGAAGGAAAATGGGTCTTCTACAGACTATCCAATCCCAAAGTTGCAGAGTTGCTGACAAAAAGCCTCTCGTTGGTTACGGAAACGTCGTGGTCACGATGAGCGAAAGCCGCGGTGGTCTTGGTTGGATAGAGAAGCTTCTAGCGGTGTGGATTGTCCTTTGCATAATCGTTGGCCTCTCTCTCGGAAAGTATGCGCCTCAGATAGCAGGATATCTTGAGGTTGGGATTCCAATTGGGCTCTTCCTCATGATCTACCCGGCAATGACCAAGATCGAATTGGGAGAGCTCAAAGATGCTTTGAAAAGCAAGAGACAGGTCGGCGTGATTGCGTTCTTCAACTATGCAGTCAACCCGTTCCTGCTGTACGCTCTCGGTTTCATATTCTTTGAAAATATTCTTCCATACTTCGGTTTGATTACTGCTGAGACCGCGCGGTACCTTTGGACTGGATTGATTTTGTTGGGAGTGGCGCCGTGTATCGCCATGGTACTTGTATGGACTGATTTGGCCAAGGGCAACGGACCGCTTGGAATAGTGTTAATGGCTTGGAACTCAATAATCCAAATCTTCACGACACCCCTGTACATTGCGTTGCTAGTCGGAACCTACATTGCCATAGACATCGTACAGATCGGTCAAAGCGTACTTCTCTATCTGGGCCTGCCCTTGCTGTTCGGAGTGATTACTCGAAGAGAAGTCATAAAGCGGAAGTCCGAGGAATGGCTGAACAAGAAGCTGATTCCTTACTATAATGCACTGCAACTTGTGGCGCTCCTCTTCACCATGGTGGTGATGTTCTCTCTGAGGGGAGGCGTCATAATTGATAATCCAAATCTCATTTGGCAGATGGCTATTCCCGTGGTACTCTTCTTCTTCCTACTCTTCAACCTAGTATACTATACAACGAGGCGCATGGGTTACAACTATGAAGACGCGTCAACAATGGGATTTCACTGCACAGGCCGAAACTTCGAACTAGCCATAGCTATAGCGTTGACGGCTTTCGCGTCGATGCCTATGGTAGCTGTCTCGACTGTTGTGGGTCCTCTCATTGAGATACCTGTCATGCTCACTCTAGTTTGGATGGCTCTTCGAAGAAGAAACCACCTTCAAGCGGCCATGGCAGAAACGAGACCAACACAGAGAGTCCACAAAGGCGGAGTCTGCTAACCGGTAGTCCAGAGGATTCCACTTGACCGAGTACTTACAGACCGCCTTTGACAAGTTCGAACTTCGAATCCGCAAGGGATACCATTACACTGAAGATGGAATCTGGGTGAGTGCAGAGGGAACCAAAGCCAGAATCGGTCTTACTGACTACACGCAAAGAACAGGTGGAGACATCGCATTTGTTGAGCTAGTCAAGGAAGGTACGACCGTTGATAGACAGGCAGAGATTGGAACGTTAGAAACTGCGAAGACCACTATTTCGTTGCTCTCGCCCTTATCCGGAACGGTTGAGGAAGTCAACGATCGACTCGTTAAAAATCCAGAATTGGTCAACTCAGATCCATACGGAGAAGGATGGTTGGTGACACTATTGCCACGCAACCTTGAGGATGACTTGAAGACGCTCATCAGCGCTGACGCATACTTCGAATTGATGCTCAAGAAGCTGGAGACCGACCATGGAAAACTGGAGTCCAGGTGAAATGAAGGCCGCGAAACAGAGCAGAATAGTTGTAGTTCCATGTAGCGGGATCGGCAAAGCCTTGGGCAGTGTGAGTAGAGAAGCAACCTATGAGGTCGTCGAAAACCTGAGAAAAGGAGTCACGGACACCACTTGCCTTGCC
>CAYGWT010000019.1:0-1895 GCA_964353625.1 uncultured Candidatus Bathyarchaeia archaeon
CGCTAATACGCGACTGTGGAAAAGACGGGGCAAGACGTGCTGCTACCCCTCATCAAAAAGAGCATAGGTTAAAGGAGAGGTGAAGAGAAATCTCTAGCTAGACGGCAGCAGAAGACCAACACACGTTACATACGCGCACACATGTCGACGCTTCCCCACTCCACTATTCCTAAGAAAGCTTTTCTCGACTGAAACTGGCTACTCCCCAATCTGTGTCTTTGTGAGGAAGGAGTCGAAAATGGATGCGGTCGTGATTGCCGGCGGTATTCCTGAACCGGATGACCCGCTTTACAGATATACACTGGGGAAACCGAAGGCTCTCTTGGACATCTGCGGGAAACCAATGATCCAATGGGTCCTGGATGCGTTAGTGGGCGCTAAGACCATTGACCAAATTGTGATTGTTGGACCACCAGAAACCGAGACGACTTGCTCGAAGCGAAACTTCCTCCTACCCAACCAGGGCAGTCTCCTAGAGAACGTACGCGTTGGATTCAAGAAAGTCGCGGAGATAAACCCGACAGCTCGATATGCCCTACTTGTCACTTCTGACATACCTGCAATCACGCCTGAGATGGTAGATTGGGTTGTTCACGTTGCGAATGAAGCCGATCAAGATGTATGCTATACCATTGTCACACGGCAAGATTTGGAAGCTCGCTACCCTGGCTCAAAGCGCCCGTTTCCGTTTGAAGGAACACGATTGAGGGACATGGATTTCTGCGGAGGACTGATCAATGCATTTCGAATCACTGCGATCACCGAGAACTACAAACTTTTGGACCGCCTAGCAGAAGGACGCAGAGACCTGCTCAAGAAGATCGGCATCATAATCCACTACCTTGGGTACTCCACGCTCTTCTCGGTGATGTTCGGCACGATCGATTCGGATCGAGTTGTAAAGAGAATAGCTCAACGTACAGGTCTGAGGATCAGACCGATTGTTTGTCCGTATGTGGAAATCGCAATGGATGTCGATAGACCGAATCAGCTTGAGATGTTGCGAAAAGACATGGAGCAACGACACCCAACGAAGCATTCACAATCAAGCAACGAGCACTAGGCCCGCTACCTTCTGATTGTAGGATCGTGTGTTTGCCTGACTCGTGAGTCTTGTATTGCTTTCTGCACATTCACACGCGTCAATAATGCTAGGCCTGCAACGAAGAAGAAGCTCACTGACAAGGCCGCGTATCGGAGACTGCCGAGCCATTGATTTGTCAAACCGAAGACAAGTGGTCCCAACAAGGAGCTGCCACGATCGGCCAACTCGTAGAAAGAAAAGAACTCGGCTTCTCTGTCCTTAGGTATCATCTGAGCGTAGATGCTTCGGCTTAACGCTTGACTCCCTCCGAGGACGAGCCCAATTACGCCGCCCAGCAGCCAGAACTCGAATTCGCTTGAGAGAAATCCGTAGGTGTAGAATGCCGTTCCGGACCAAATCACTAGACTGATGAGTACTGCGGTCTTAGCGGAGACTAGACCAGCAATCCTACCGAAAAGGAGCGCTCCAAAGAAAGCCACGAGTTGCACCATCAAAATCACGAGGACGAGCGTCGACTGCGAAATTTTCAGAGCCTCTGCTCCAAAAATCGCTGCTGTAACGACCACTGTCTGCACTCCGTCGTTGTAGATCAAATATGCCAAGAGAAAACGAAGAGTCTGTGGATAGCGCCGCATCTCATGAAGTGTTGCCGCCATTTCTCTAAAGCCAATCTTGAGATAGGCCTCGCCTCCGAACAATTTGGGTACCCCATTGCGCGATCGTAAAGTCATGAAAGTCCAAATTGACCATCCCATCCACCATATGCCAGCCGACGCCAAATTGAGACGAACTGTCAAGCCTGTGTTTGCTTCACCGAAGATCCAAGGGCTTGTTTGGTAGAATGCGAGAT
>CAYGWT010000020.1:0-10360 GCA_964353625.1 uncultured Candidatus Bathyarchaeia archaeon
ACGGAATAAACCGTCCGTGACACTATCCAGTCATTGCATGGCAAATGTGGAAAAGATCAGGAATGTTCCGCATTTCTTGCCTAGTTGTGTAGGATGAAGCCTCTGCGAAGTGGCTAGGCGAAGCCGAAGGAATCCCTAGCAGATAATCGTAAGATGGCGTCTTTCCATATCTCCCAAGGGTGAGGCAGATAACCCAATTGTGGAAGGTCTCAGCTGCATGAGAGATAGGACCTCCACTATTTTTCATGGCATAGTCGCAGGCCTTAAGACCTGTCTGACTCACTACTACTCGCTGGTTCTACACTTTGTCCGGCACGTCCCAGGTCCCCGAACGTCTCATGATCTTCATTGACGGTCAGAATCTCATCTATGCATGCCAGCAATTTGCAGCTGCTCAAGGGCCCAACTGCAGATTCTAATACAACGAGGAATAGCTGGAGCAATGCTTGATCAGTATGCAGCCAAATCGGAGACACGTACAGACGAGATTCTACACTGCAATAGCAAGTCCTGCACCTGCCAGAGGCAAATCGGATGCCGAGCGGTTCGAACGCCAATGGAAAATGCAGGAAGTGCTCAAGAAGAAACTGAAATGGGAGGTCTTCTCGAAGAAGTCAAAGGCCTATCCGTTCTTCTGTCCGCATTGCAGATGGAAAGGCCTGCAGACACCCGTTGTGTGCCAGAAGTGTGGCAATGAGCTGAAGGAACTGAAGAACAAAGGCGTCGATGTCGCTTTGGCTGTTGACCTTTTGATGTACGGCATGTCCGACACGACTTCAAGCTATGATGTAGCAATACTCGTAAGCGGTGACAACGACTTTGTTCCGGTAATCGAGAAACTCAAAGACCGTAGACCTCAAGTCAAGGTTGAGATTGCCCAATTCGAAAATGCCGTCGGGTTCGACATGAAGCGTGTATCAGACAAGTTCTACCCTCTCGACAATATCGCAGACAAGATAGGTAAGCTGAAGAAGTTCGTTTAGCGGACAGGCGGTCGGCTTGTGCCGTGCGAACCCGAGGGTTCACCGCCTGTCGTTTTTTAGCAGAATGATGCACACCACCAGTCCTCTTAAGAGTTTCGGCCTATGCCGAGAAATGTTCTAGCTACCAACATGTGTCAGTGATAAGAAGAGACTGGATTATTGGGACAAGTCAGAGTAGTATCCGTGGATGGGAACTATGAACTGCCACATCAAGGAATTCGTTATCTCTATCTCTCTGACGTATGCTTGCATGACAGATGTGGGTAGTTAGAACAGCCTATGCCGAGAAACTTGGGGCAGGTACAATCCTTGATGTAGGCAAAGCCGGTGCCCGCGAATGTTAACAAACGCTAAAGTCGGAAATCCTACCCCCCAAAGGAAAACGCGGGGATTGAGGGCACCATTGTTAGGATCCCGCGATGGTGGTGTCTCATTGAGACCGGCAAACTTGAGTCCTAGCGCTTCGTTCGTTTCTCTCTACGTCTCACGTTGTCGGCTAGGGCGAGGCGATCGGTCTGAAGGGGACCCATAAGAACCCCATACCGGCGCATGTGTTAGGCGAATACGCATGCACAATCTACATGCTCGACTAGACCATAAAGAGACGCAAACAGGTTTCCAATCAAATGCACAGAGCTACCTAAAATACGCCTACCAAGCAAGTAGAAGGAAGTCCTTCGAGTGATCAAAGTTGACTCGTCGAAGCCGCAACTTCTCGATGGCAGACATAACCTCCAAACCTGACGTCATCAGGCAGGCTGTCGCTTCAGGGAAGATCCAACTGAAGCCCTCAACAATTGCGAGGGTTCGAAAGGGCGGCATAGCGAAGGGGGATCCAATGGCCGCGGCAGAAGTTGCAGCGGTATTGACTGCAAAGAACACATCTCAAACTTTACCGTTCTGTCACCCGATCCCGATCACGAACGTTCTAACGGAAGCTGAGATCGGTCGATCAACAATCAGTGTTCGTTCGAAGGTGAAAACCACTGCCAAGACGGGGGTCGAGATGGAGACACTGAATGCAGCCTCAACATATTTGCTCACAATCTGGGACATGGTCAAGCTATATGAGAATGATTCAAACGGCCAATACCCTGATACTCGGATATTGGATCTCAGAGTCGTGACCAAATCCAAGGGATGATTCGCGTGACGAATATTCATTCAATGCACAAAGAGCACGGACAAAAATCATTGGCGGTCTTCGTTCTAACATGCAGCACATCTAGGGCAGAACAGAAGAAACAGGGACTGCCGGTACAAGATCCCTCAGGCAACATGATCGAGAAGCTCATGCGTGAAGCGGGTCACCGCGTTACCGGACGCAAGCTCATACCTGACAAGATCGGGCTTCTGCGCACTACCGTTAGACAGTTTCTGAGATCGGAAGCCGACGCAATCATCGTTACCGGAGGCACAGGCGTCTCTCCTTCAGATGTAACTATCGAAGCCATCGCTCCGATGCTCGAAAAAGAGCTGCCCGGATTCGGCGAGCTATTCCGAAGGATCAGCTACGACACGATTGGATCATCCGCGATGATGACACGAGCGACGGCAGGCATAGCCAAGGGGAAGGCAATCTTCTTGCTGCCAGGGTCGCCTGATGCGGTGGCAACCGCTGTGAGCAAGCTCATCGTGTCAGAGTTGGGGCACGTACTTTCTATGGCTCGACAGCAGAAGTCTTAGCAGTCTTTCTCTTTCGTCTGGGTTTTGCTGTCGTTCGAGATTTTTCTTGTTTCAGCTCTGTTTCTTCAGGAGCAGTTGGTGGCTCTGTGGGGCTTCGTTTGACGCCCAGATAGTCCAAGGCGTCTTCGCTTAGGGCGAGCCATTCGGCGAGTTTGGTTCCTTCGGTCGGGTTCTTCTCAACGATGTACTTGATGTAGGGTAGGTAGTGAGGGATTGCCCGTTTCGATGAGATGTGGCAATGTGTACCTATGCTCTTGCCGAGCTCTGCTTTGATGGATCTTATCTTCCTCGTTCTGGAAAGGAACTGTATCCGTTCAGGGAACTTCATTGGGATCCAAGCCGGTTTCGTGAACTCCTTTGACATGGCAACTCCCGCTGTCTCCATCTCAAGAGCATATGGTAGCAACTCCCATGCACGGGTCCGATTGATTCTCGCTCGATAGAGATCGGCCTGCGCAATTGCTTTCATGGCGTGAGATAGGTCGCGTGGATCATTGAGTTGTCTGGGCGCGTTCTCGTAGACCCATTCAAAGAACATGTCTAGATCCATATCCGCCATGTCTGTCGCCCTTCGCGCTTGAAGGCAAGTGGGTGACGTGAAGGCAGTCTTAAGAGCGTCAAAGATCGTGGCTCTCCGATCTCGGAAGCCAAGCCAAGTTGTCTCATCATACGTCAGCCTCTTCCGTCCCGAGGTGAGCGTTTGGAGATCGTTCATGATCGAGCGCATGTCTCCTTGGGTCCTGTCTATGATGAGTCTGAGTGCTTGTTCGTCGACTTCGATGTTTTCCTTTTGGCAGATCTTCTTCAGATAGGGCAGGGCATCTCTGAGGCCTAGCCTCTTGTATTCGATCATGGTGGTCGCGTTTCTGATCGGACCGATCTTTGGATCCCAAGGATCGTTTGCAGTGAGTATCACTGGAACCTGAGTATCCTCGACTAGTCTAACGATGGTGTCGACGGCGCCCCGATCCTCACTTAAATTTATCCCATCTGCCTCATCGATCAGTACCAGGCGAGGCCTTCCAAAAAGATCCGACTGCCTCGTAGCGAGTCCAACAGTTTTCTCGAGCGCATCCCGATTTCTTTTGTCACTCGCATTAATTTCCACGAGGTCTAGACCGCGTTCGTTGGCTACAGCCTCAACAGATACGGTCTTACCTGTTCCGGGCGGGCCATGAAGCAACAGGGCCCTCTTCTTGGGAGGGCCTTTCCTCCACATGTCCAGCCAATCTAGGATTTGCTGGATAGCCGGCTTGTTTCCCGCTATGTCCGCGAGAATCTTGGGCCGATGCCTAACGGTCCAAGGAGCATTCATTCGAGCAGCTCAGCTCGAACGCTTCTGTGAAGGGGCCAAGGCCAAGTGAGCGATCAGGGATGACAGCTGAACTTCTTCGTCCGCACCCTGGACCAGTCTGTAGTCTATCTCGCCTACGGTATCGATCAGCTCGATCTTACTTTTCTCCGGGATCGGCATACGAAGTATCTCCGAATGGATCTGTTTCAAGATGTCCTTGCCCGACAATCCTTGCTGGATCAGCAGCGCCCTGAGCCTTTCTCTTGCTTTGATGAAATCTCCTTTCGTTGCGATTTCAAGAAGTTCTTGAACGTCTCCTGGCTTGGCTTTGCCGACAATCTCGTAGACCACTTTCTCATCGATGGGTTTTCCAAGTGAGGAGGCTCCTTGGAGGGTATTGATGGCCTTCCTCAAGTCACCTTCAGAAGCGCTAGTGAGAGCCTGCAGTCCGTGTTCGGTCAAGTGAACATGCTCTTTTTCGGCCACCGTCTTCACGTAGGCAGCAACATCTTCCTCGTTCAGAGGAATGAATCTGAAGATGGCGCATCTGGACTGGATAGGTTCGATTATCTTACCAGAATAGTTGCAGCTCAGGACGAAGCGACATGTGTCCGTGTAGCGTTCCATCGTACGTCTAAGTGCATGCTGAGCGTCCCCGGTCATGTTGTCTGCTTCGTCAAGCACTAGAATCTTGAAGGGGACCTCGCTAATTGTGGCGATCCTTGCAAACTCTTTGACTGTGGTTCTGATCACGTCTATTCCTCGTGCGTCACTTGCATTCAGTTCCATAAACGCGTCCATGAACCTCTCCCCAAACATATCGTGGGCCAGACACAGAGCCGCGGTCGTCTTTCCACTCCCAGGAGGGCCGGCAAAGAGGCAGTGAGGCATAGCCTTCGTTTCAGTAAACCGTTTCAGGCGGTTGATCACGTCAACTTGATTCCGCATCTCAGAGAGTGTTGCCGGCCGATACTTCTCCGACCACATCGCGCTTTCCATACGGAACACCAAGCACTCACCATGTTTCAACGGAACGAAGGCAGATGCTTATGCAGGCCACGATGCCTAAAAAAGGATGGGATGCCTCATACTGTCTCAGCGTAAACCATTTTCACTTGCCTCTCATGAGGAAGAACTTATGTGTGAATTCCTCATCTTCGCAGTGACGGAGAGGAATTCTTGGGCTTAGCGTCCTCAGTGGCGGATGTCGACTTTGACTTTCAGAATCTACCGGTAAGAATAGTCCTAACGCGTGAAATTCAATTCTCTCATCCTGCGACTGAGCGACTGCAATCTGTGAAGATTGGTCAAGACGCTGAGGTTCCATACTGGGTAGCTGACGAACTGGTCAGCGGAGGCTTTGCCAAGTATCTCGAGGAGGACATTCTGGATCTTTCCAAACTCTCCAAGACTCATTGGAAGGAAACGATCCCTACCTCGACACAGCTACCGTCACTGCAAGCAGATTTCTATTGCATGCTTAGACGCTTCCTTGGAAGGCTGATGGCTGAAGGGAAGCAGGATCCGTCCAAGCTGAGAGATTATGAGAAGGCCGAGAACCTCTCTCGGGACGTGATCAACTGCAGGCTTCGTAAGATTGCGTCTTTTGCCGCCGCGCTCGGCCCTTCCAGCGACCTTCTCAAGAACATGACCTCTGAGGAACAGGCATTATACAAGCAGCTCAGAGTCACTATAGGTGAATGGAAATCATCCATACTGGAAGGTGAGCCCCCGTGACTGTTCTAACAGGGCCCGAAGAGAGATTCCAGGAATTCCTCAGAACATTTCAGCCTGAGAAAGGCGAATACAAGTACAGGAAGAGGCTCGGCCAGCTTCGGAATATCGGTCAACACTATGTCGTAGTAGATTTCGAAGATCTCTTAGCATATGACCAAGAGCTCGCAAAACTGCTAGTTGACAAACCCGACGAGTACTTTCCATACATCGAGCGGTCAGGCTGGGCACAACTCAAGATCGAAGATCCAGAATACGCAGAGATGATCAAGAAGATTAGAGTGCGTTTCAGAAAACTCCCTGAACGCTACTCACTTCGAAAAGTGGGACAAGCACAGCTAAGTAAGCTTCTCCTCGTCGATGGGATCATAGTACGTGCGACTCCAGTTAGGCCGCTTGTAACACGAGCCGCGTTCCAGTGTAGGAAATGCAATTCGCTCACTTTCGTGGAACAGTCTGGCCCCGTGATGCGTGAGCCCGAACTGTGCGGGCGATGTCGTTCGAAGCTTCTCGACTTCATGGAGAAACAGTCCACCTTCATCAACTCGCAAGAGCTTCGAATGCAGGAACGCCCAGAAGACCTCCCGCCAGGCCAACTGCCTAGAGCAATCGACGTGAAACTCTTCGAGGACCTTGTTGATGTTGCGAGGCCAGGTGACAGAATCTCACTAACAGGAATCGTCAGGGCACAACAAGAAGTGCTAAGCCGCGGAACACGCCTTCGTACGTTTGACCTTTTTCTGGACGCGAACTTTCTTGACATATCCGGAAAGGAAACGGAAATCGTTGAAATAACCGTTGAAGAAGAGGCTCAAATACTCGAAATGGCGAAGGATCCTTGGATTCACAGAAAACTCCTGTCATCACTTGCCCCGTCAATCTACGGGTACGATGTCATCAAAGAAGCCATCCTGTACCTGCTGTTCGGTGCAGTCCACAAGACGCTCCCAGATGGAGTCAGGATAAGAGGCGATGTGAACGTACTCCTAATCGGAGATCCTGGTACAGCCAAGAGTCAACTCCTCCAGTACGTGGCACGTGTCGCGCCAAGAGGCCTCTACACGAGCGGGAGAGGCTCTACCGCCGCAGGCTTGACGGCTGCTGTTGTACGTGAGAAATCCGGAGGCCTGGTCCTAGAGGCAGGCGCACTCGTGCTCTCCGATAAGGGCGTCTGCTCGATAGATGAGATTGACAAAATGAGACCTGACGATCGAGTCGCCATACACGAAGCGATGGAACAGCAGACCGTGAGTATCGCGAAGGGAGGCATCGTGGCAACGCTGAATGCCAGAGCTTCCGTCCTCGCCGCAGCGAACCCGGCGCTTGGAAGATATGAACCCTACAAGAACATCACTGAAAACATCAACCTTCCCGTCACGATACTTTCCAGGTTCGATTTGATCTTCATAATGAGAGACGCTCCGGACTCTGAAGTTGACACTAGGATGTCGGAGCATATTCTCACTCTGCACAGGGTGGGGGCACCACCTCAAGAGGCACCGCTGACCCCGCAAATGTTCAGAAAATACGTCAGCTATTCTCGCGGGGTATCCCCCGTCCTGACCGAGGAGGCCTCGAATGCTCTCAGAGATTTCTACCTCAGAATGCGTTCGACATCAACCACCGCGGACTCACCAATCGCTATCACCCCACGTCAGCTGGAAGCATTGATCAGGTTGTCGGAATGTCGAGCCCGATCATTTCTGAGAGACAAGGTCACAGTGGAGGACACGGATGCGATTATCAGACTCATGACGATCTCGCTACAACATGTCGGAATCGACACGAGCACAGGTAAGGTCGACATTGATGTAATAATGACTGGGAAACCCAAGAGTCTGCGCGACAGAATGCAGACAATTCTCAGCACAGTAGCGGTGATGGAACGCGAAACTGGAACCGTTCAAGAGTCGAAGCTTTACGAGGAACTCTCGAAGACAGCAGGACTGTCCGAAGGCGAGGCCCAGACCCTAGTCAACCAACTCATCAGAGACGGAATCCTGTACTCGCCTAAACCCGGTCAGCTGAAGCGCACGGCCGCCTGAAACAAGGAAGCCCGTATCAATTGAGGGTCGAAGAGCTACCAATCGAGGATCAGATCAAACGCATCCTCACAGAGAAGGGCTATGATGAACTCTACCCGCCACAAGTTGATGCGATAGCCGCAGGCGTTCTGATTGGCAAGAACGTAGTCCTCGCTAGCCCAACAGCTTCGGGAAAAACGCTCGTAGCCGAGTTAGCTATTCTGAAGAAGATCACGGAAGGCAAAGGAAAAGCGCTATACTTGACTCCGCTCCGAGCACTTGCTAGTGAGAAATACGACGACTTCCAGAAGTACTCAGATCTCAAGAAACCTGACGGTCACAAAGTCAGGATAGCGATATCAAGCGGCGACTACGACGAGTCCGACGAACACCTAGGAAACTACGACGTGATAATCGCAACAAATGAGAAAGCAGACTCTCTCCTGCGTCACAAAGCGGAATGGATCTCGGATGTTGCTCTCGTCGTGGCCGACGAAGTCCACCTACTCAACGAGGCTAAGAGAGGTCCAACCCTTGAAGTGGTCATAACACGGCTGAGGAAACTAAACCCCAACATACAACTGCTTGCTCTGAGTGCCACGGTAAGAAACGCAGCAGAAGTAGCAGACTGGGTCGGAGCCTCAGCAATAACCACTGAGTGGAGGCCGGTTCCACTAAAAGAGGGCGTGCACTGCCAAAACGAGATACATTTCAAGGATGGATCTTCCAAAACGATTCAGCCGATTACAGGCAATCCAATCATGGATGTTGCATTGCAGACGCTCCATGAAGGCGGCCAAGCACTGCTGTTTGCTGAAACGCGCAGATCGGCTGTGCAGATGGGGAAAAGAGCCGCAACCGTTCTCAGCAGGATAGTCTCGCCGAGTGAGAAGCGATCTTCCGAACTTGTGGCTCGCAAGATCAGAACAAGCGGAGAAAAGACGGGGCTCAGTGAAATCTTAGCAGATCAAGTAACGCAGGGCGCCGGTTTCCACCACGCGGGGCTTCACACCGCACATAGGAGAATAGTCGAAGACGCGTTCAAGGAAGGCAAGATCAAGATACTTGCTGCTACCCCGACCCTAGCCGCTGGCGTCAACTTGCCCGCACGCCTTGTCGTAATTACAAGTCATGAGCGATATGAAGCGGGATACGGAAGATACCCGATCTCGGTGCTAGAGTACAAACAACTATGTGGACGCGCGGGGCGGCCCAAGTACGACGCGTACGGGGAGGCGGTCCTCATCGCGCAGACTGACGAGGAGCGAGACGCCCTTCTTGAGAATTATGTGCTAGCGGAACCCGAGCGACTTTGGTCAAGACTAGGCGTCGAGAAAGTTCTGCGGCCACATGTTCTCTCAACAATTGCGACGGGCTTCGCACGTTCTGAGGAAGGATTACGTGACTTCTTTTCAAGCACATTCTATGCCTACCAGTACGGACCACGGGCCATCGCCTCGCGAATGTCGGACATTCTGAAGTACCTCGCCAAGGAAGAGATGATCATCTACGATAAGCAGGAGCTCGTGGCAACAAGGTTTGGACGGAGGGTCTCGGAACTCTACATCGATCCGGTATCTGCCGTGACGATTAGAGACGGGCTCTACAGAAGAGCAGTAAACCTCACGGACTTCAGCTACCTCCACCTAATCGCTCGGACTCCGGACATTGCGCCCAGAGTATACCCGAGACGAGGTGACGACGAGAAGCTTGCAGGAATGGCGAGCGAGAGAGCTCAGGAATTCATGTGCGAGATTCCAGACGAACTTCTAGGATCATTTGATCCACACTACGAAGATTTTCTATCGGAGGTCAAGACGGCAGCGGTCCTTCTAGATTGGATCCAAGAAACCTCGGAGGATGAGATAATGAAAACGCACAGAGTCGAGCCAGGTGACCTCATGAGGTTGGTCCAGATCGCTGACTGGCTTCTCTATTCCGCATACGAGCTTGGAGACCTCTTTGGGCACAAGGACTTGAGGAAACCGCTTGGGCAGCTGAGGCTTAGAGTGGAAAAGGGGGCCAAAGCTGACCTAATCCCGTTGTTGAGTCTGCAGGGAGTAGGTCGAGTCAGAGCCCGGGCATTGCACAATGCAGGATTTGAGACCATTGAGGGAATACGGAAAGCTTCCCCATCACAGCTTGCTCTAGTTCCGCTGATTGGAACCAAGCTCGCAAAGAAGATCAAAGAGCAAGCGGGTGGATTGATCAAGTCTGAAGAATGGGAAGAGATCAGATCAACTCGTGACGAAACCGAACAGAGCCTGCTCACGGAGTACTCGAAAGATGATCGAGTCGGCTGATCACCATCACGTCTCTTAGGAGACTAGGGGGTATTTTCCGTTCCTCACCTTCTGATGTCATGGAATGTATGCGCACTCGTGTCTTTCGAGAACTTCATCGCAGCATTGGCTGCAAGTTGTCATATATGCTAAACCCGGCTTTCTTCAAGTAAGGTGTGTTACTAGTGGGTTCTTGGGCTGGGAACGTACCAGAGTCACCCGAATCCGTCTATCAGAAAGCTACTAGCGTTCTGGCGGATTCAGGGATGAAAGTCGTAGCTACAATCCCATCTCAAAGTCTAACAGCGGATGGCGGGAAAGATGTCAACTTCATCATACTAGTCGCACTCGCAGTGG
>CAYGWT010000021.1:0-31278 GCA_964353625.1 uncultured Candidatus Bathyarchaeia archaeon
GGCCTCTCCGGTGCATTTGAAAGGTGACGACGAATGGAAAGCATCTTAAGGATTGGAGGCGCTACGAACCGGAGTGGCGTTCGATATGGCGCGTTCTAGGACTAGCCGAGTTGAAGCTCTGAATCTGAAGTCCGGTCCGACCCAAAGCGGAGGGTCTTACCCGCCTCCTCCGGTGCCGGTGGGAGGAGAAATGGTTCCGATCGACAAGCTGTCAGTATTCCTGTCAAACTATTGGGTCCTCGTTATCTTGCTGCTTTTGCTCCCAGCTGCTTTGGTCCTCTACAAGAAACGGGAAATTGCTCTGAAGTTGCTTACGCCCGTTCTCTCACGCTTCTGACTTCAGCCTAGGCGCATTTTGGGTGAGGCCCGTAAGGGTCGCCATTCACCAGATAAGGATGGAGTCTACAATAGAAATCTGTGCATTCTACGAGCTTCTTGCAGTCCTTACACTTCTTCAATTCGCTCGTCCTGACTTCTCCTCTGAAGAATGACCATCTATTCGAGAACCAACTCTCCGAGATACTATGCGTCCGTATGTTGCCCATGTTCCATCTGGGATCTGATATGACAAGGTTGCATGGGTAGATCGAACCGTTGCTATCGATTGACAGTCTGCTTCTGCCTGCTTGGCAGCAGACGTATCCTCTTCTTGCTTCTTTGACAGACTCTTCAAGTGGCCGGCAAATAAGAAAGGTATCCAATGCAACGTCTATCTTCCTCGCGTATCTGATTCTATCAACCATCAGCTCAGGCAACACTTCTTGGTATTCCTTGTACGACGGCCTCCACTCGATATTTCTCTTCATTTTGAGCGAGGGCTTCAAGTCAAGGAACGCTATTCTACGAGCTCCATAGCTAACCGCGAGGTCAATGATCTTCCTGTGATTGCCAAGATTGCGTTTGTGTAGGCAGCAGTTTATCCCGTATTCAACTCCGTGTCTCTGGAGTAGCTTCAAAGCTTCGATGGTTCTCTGGAAGGATCCTTTGACTCCTCGGAAGAGATCGTGTCCTTCCGCGCTTGAATCGTCGACTGAGATCGTCGGCGTAGCCTCGGATTCTTTGAGGAGGCGTGCCTTCTCCTCATCCAATTGGGTTCCATTCGTCAGTATTACCTTGCGGAATCTTCTCGGTTTGAGGGCCATCAGTATCTCATTTATCCGTGGGTGCAATAGTGGTTCGCCTCCGTTGATCCTAAGTTCTAGAACTCCAAGCGTCTCAAGCTGATCCAGAATAGACTCGATTTCTTCAACAGACAATTCATGCACACCGTGATCCTCGCTGCCTGAAAAGCAGTGGGCGCAGTTCAGATTGCATCGACTTGTTATGAACAAATCAACCGAGGTAGGTGCCGAGAGGAAGGGCAGGACGAATCGTTCATAAAGTGTCGAGTCCGCCTTGACTCGCTCGGGCAGTCGAACCCTGAAGCTGTCCGCATTCACCTGGACATATCCTAATCTTGACATGCGATTGAGAAACTTCTCGCACTTTTCTTCGTTAGTATCTGATTCTTTAGAGATTTCATTTGCATCGGAGGACCTAGCACAGATATAGTCCAGGATTTTGTATTCGTCCTCTGTGAGCAATTCGGTGCTGACCCTGTTGTAGTCGAATGCTGCATAGGTCTTGTAGTACTGTGGTTCTGACCTGAGTATCACTTTGGCGTCCAGCGAGTATCTCTTGGGCAATCTCTAGTTCTCCAACAACTGACCGCATGTTACGACAGTCACTAAACTTCTCTCCATCTCGATTTGCTTTTCGCTACAATAAACAGCGCTATAGTCAATGTGATCAGAATGATCCAGTCAAGAGCCATCGTGGTGGATGACAAGGTAAGATATCCGGCAGCGCCCTGAGCCAGCTCTGCCGCATATGTGGTTGGAGAGAGATAAGCCAAGTATCTGTACGGAAGCGGAATGTAAGTGATCGGATAATATACAGGTGGTATCGTCGAGAAAAGCGTCGAAATAAGTCTCGAAAACGCGAAGCTTTGGACTATGTCGGTTGAGAAAGTTGAAAGAGTGAAACCGATCGCGACTGAAGTAAGGAACATCAAAAGGAGCACTCCCGCGAACGATAGGGCTCCAAAGGCGCTCAGATGCATGAAGTAGTATGCAAGCACGCCGAGTACGATGAGGGCTGGGAAAGAATAGACTAGTTCCGAGATCGCCATTCCAAACATGTAAGTCTGCCAAGTGGTCGGTGAACTTACTACCATGTCTTGGAGTTTGAAATCATTCTTCAGGTGCGAGAGATCTCCTTGGAGCGCGACGCCGGCCGAGAACATGCTCATGATGAATCCGCCTGCTACCGCCTCTCCCAATAGGGTACCGTGGCTCACGAAAACAATCACTAGCAGAAATGAAAGTGGCGAGAGAACGGTGTTGATTAGAACGATCGGATAGTTTCTCATTTCGAATATTGAATTGACGAGTATGGCGGCGAGAATCTGGCTGAACCTGCTTCTCTTCTGCATCGACTTATTTTTGCTGGGCAGTTGATTTGCCTCCTTTTCGGCTCGCAAGGTAGAAGAATATGTCGTCAAGTGAGATGGGATTGATCGTAAACTTGAACCCGCCTCTCGCAAGTTCTCTTGATATTCTGAAGGCCTCCTCTTCGACTGTGAGGATTCTGACATTGCCATCTGTTCCTGTAATCACCTCGCCCTTCTCCAGCGCGGGAAGTGGAGGTGCCGGGTTTGATAGAATTCTCATACTGTAGTTGTAATTCACGCTCTTTCGCAGTTCTTCGAGCGTTCCGATGCGGACAAGGCTGCCGCGATCCAATATGCCAATATGGTCGGCCAGCTCCTCTGCTTCTTCCAAGTAGTGCGTCGTCAGAAATGCAAAGCGCTCCTTTCCGATCTCTCTGAGAGTCTCCCAAAATTCTCTTCTTGAAATCGGGTCAAGTCCTGTAGTCGGCTCGTCAAGAAATATCGTTTCGGCTTCTGAGGAGAGAACCGTGGCAACCATGACTTTCCTTCTCATTCCACCGGAAAGCGAGCGGTTCAGGGCATTGGCTGACTCGCTGAGCCCGAGCCTCTCGAACGTCTGGGACGCCCTCCGCTTGGCCTCACCGTAGCTAAACCCGCGCCAAAGAAGGTACGACAGTACTGTTTGCTTGGGCGTCATCCAAGGTATCGGTCGGGCTTCTTGGGGCACGATCGCGATTTTCTCTCTGAGTCTATGTGCCTCCTTCACGACATCTATCCCGTTTATAGTAGCATTTCCTGATGTCGGTTCGAGTTCGGTTGCCAAGATTCGCACTAGCGTGGTCTTTCCCGAACCGTTCCTACCAATGAGCACGAATATGCCACTGGAGGGCAAAGAGAAGCTGACTGAGTCGAGTGCCTTAGTCTTGCTGTTGCTGTAGATCTTAGTCAGGTGATCACAGATGATCTGACCAGTATCCCGTGTCATTTTCTCACTCGATGCAACTGTCAAATTCTCTGCTATTATAGTGAACTGTAATCGAAGTGGCGATTGCTATCGTAGAGAAGAGTGTACTTGGATAGGTTTTGCCTAAGCTTGTCAACGTGGTGAGGTTGAGGGTATGATGAGCGTGACTGGAATCTAACGTTCGACATAGAACGGCTTCGGGTGGTCTATTCTGGTGATAGCCGCAGGGATTATGCTAGTGTTTCGTTCGCCCTCGCAGAGTCCTTTCGACAAACTCTTCGAATCTTATGGGTTGACGCTTAATCAACTGAGATAGCACGCGTGAGTTGCCCCAGAAGCTGTAGTGATCGTAATAGCTGAACATTCTGATCAGGGTCTCAATCTGATACTGTCCCATGCCTGAAGCTTGAGCTTGGCGGGTCCATTGTTCGATCTCTACCTGTTCGGCGCGTACCGGGCGTTCGAGATGCTTGCTCAAGATCTCAGCAATCTGTGACTGCGTCAGCACTTCAGGACCTGCCAGTTCGTAGGTGGCGCCTAGATGACCTGGTTCTGTCAAGACAACGGCCGTGGCCTCGGCAATATCCTCAAGGTCTACCATGCTCATGCGAGTCTCCACTGAATACGGCGCAGCGTACACTCCATGCTCAACAATCGCCTGCCACCCTCCCAATACGTTCTGCATGTAGGACGCTGGTTGAAGGATAGTGTATGACAAACCAGATTCGAACAGGGTTTCCTCCACGCGTAGTTTGTTCCAGTGATGCGTCATCGCTCCGTTTGCGGATGCAACACTGAGTGAAAGACGAATCGATCAAAATCAGCATCGTCGGCAGCAGCGATCACCGTTTCGCCAATCTGGATCTCATCAGGGTTGACGTTTGGGCAGTTGTGATACACTGCAGAGGCGCTCTCTGTAGCCTTTTTGAGTGTAGCTGCGTCTCGCATGTCCCCGGCAATCACTTCCTCGGCTCCTAGGAATTTGGCGATCTGAATCTGTTCGTCACGGCGAACAAGAGCGCGCACAGGCTGTCGTCTGGCAACAAGTGCTTTGATGGCTGCTTGCCCAGTTTTGCCTGCTGCTCCCGTAATCAGTATCGTACGCATTCACCGATCTACAATCCTCTTCCACAGGTTCTCATAAGTGCTCAGCTAGCTCGCCGCCCAGGATTGTGATCGCCTGTCCGCTTAGATAGACGCGCTCGCCACTTACGCGCACTCGGACCGTGCCGCCTCGCCTTGAGGCTTGGTAAGCAATGAGTTCATCCTTTCCGAGTCGTTGGCTCCAGAACGGGCCGAGACAGCAGTGGGCGGAGCCCGTAACTGGGTCTTCATCAATGCCAGATCCTGGAGCAAAGAATCTGGAAACAAAATCGTATCCGGACGACGCCGCTCGACTAGTGACCATGACCCCGCGAACTTGAATAGTCTTCAGTAGCGTGAAGTCAGGTTTCAGGTTGCGCACAGAGTCCTCGGTTTCAACTTCAAAAAGGTAATCGAACTTGCTCTTGCCGGTATACTTCGGGGTCAAACCTAATGCTTGCTCAAGTCTGGGAGGGGCAGTTGCTGGTTGGTCGGGCGTGGCTGGGAAATTCAGTTCAATCCAGTCGCCCTTTCGCTCCGCCGTCAGCAATCCGCTGAGAGTGTGAAACCTTGCCGGTTCCTCTGGTGAGACGAGCCCAATCTCCCAGAGGATATGCGCGCTTGCGAGGGTTGCGTGACCACACAATGCAACTTCGAGAGCAGGCGTAAACCATCGTAGGTTGAATCCATCCTCTTGCCTGCTCAGGAAAGCGGTCTCGGACAGGTTCATCTCGCGAGCCAGATCCTGCATCCACGCGTCGTCTCGTGGCTCTGTCAGGATGCAAACAGCTGCTGGGTTGCCCGCAAAGGCCTTATCCGTAAACGCGTCAACTTGGAAAATTCTCAATCCCACTGTGCATCATTCCAGTTGTTTCATTGCAGTCATTCACTGATTTCGGCAACTTTGGCACTAGTGAGTCTAACAATCTCCTGTGGGTCAATCTCTATCAGAGATTCCATCATCCCTGAACCGCCATAGACTTTGCTGAGATTCATTACCTTTCGATCGATTACAGTCATGAATCTTTTCTCATGGCCGAGAGGGGGCATAACGCCAACTTCGAACCCAGCCAGCATCTTCGTGATCTCTGGCGTTGCGATCTTGATCTTTGGGAGACCGACAATTGAAGATAGTCTCTTCGTATCCACTCTCCTATCGCCAGTCAGTATCGCGAGCACGGGCTCTTGCTTTTCATCGATGAAGAGTATGCTCTTTATGATCGTCTCAAGTGGGACTTGGAGTCTGGTCGCTGCATCTTGAGCAGTCATTGTTGGGCCATCCACAATGTGGAGTTGGTAGTTCACGTTGTGCCCGTCAAGATAGCGCTTGAGTGCTTCAGCCATTGTCATAATCCTCAAAATGATACGTCGTCTTTCACATTTCAGTCTGAGCCATCAGCATCCGAATGTGTCCAACAGCTTACATAGTATGGCTCTCCGGTCTCATCGGAGCCACAGTCGGAGACGTTCGCCGACGTTTTGTGCCTTTGGGATAGGGTCAAAATTGTCTAAGCGAGCGGCTCCGGAGGTGCGTAGTTGACGGTATTCAGGTATTGAACTCTCAAATCCGCAAATCCTACTCTGTGCTATTTGAGGAAAGCCTAGATTGAGCAAGAGAAATGCGTTAACCGAGGCGAGCATCGTCATAGATGATGTGCTCTCAATGTTGACAGGACATCCAAGAGGCTCGATGGTGAGCTTCACGGAGATGACGAAGAGCCTCCATGACTACATCAAATTGAACGGTTTGCGGCAGAGGTTCTGTCCACACTGCAATGCGCCACTGACCGGTGCCCTACCAGAGTCATTGCCAGTTGCGGTGCCTCCGACCTAGATTGATGTCGCGCGCTTCCCTGTGAGGGCCAGCAGCTCGTACAAGCGCGAGGCCAAATGTTTTCTCTGTATCGTAGTCCTGAGTTTGCATAGGTTTTTTTGTTCGGTATTTTACACGCTCAGATCCAGCGGGGCGAGGAGCGATGCTGAAGGCAACAGAGATCGGAGATGTCACTGAGATCAAGATGGGAAGGTCTCTCGACGGCGTGTCCGTGCTCTACTGGGTCGCCGCGTACTTGATAGGTGGAATCCTGATCGATACGGGCTGCGACTATTCGAAGAAAGAGCTTGGTGACTTTCTGAAAGATAAGCAGATCTCGGTGATAGTGAATACTCACTACCACGAAGATCATGTCGGCGGAAACACTCTCCTTGTCGAACGCTTCAGGCTAGGAGCACTGGCGCACGTGGACACGGTTCGTCTCATGAACAGAACGTACGAGTTGTACCCGTTCGAACAAGAAATCTGGGGATATCCAGACTCATCCACTGCCACTCCGATCGGGGCCGTCGTAAAAGAGGGCACCGTGAGTCTGCGTGTAATCGAGACTCCTGGCCATTGCAAAGGTCACATTTCTCTCTTCGAGGAAGAACGGGGAATCCTCTTCTCTGGCGACATATGGGTTGGGGAACGCCCAAAGACGGCTAGAGCGGAAGAAGATGTGCATGAGTTGATTTCTGATCTTAGGAGGTTTGAGGAGCTCAGGCCGAATATCATGTTTGCCTCGTTGGGAAAGGTTGTTCTCGAACCGCAACAGGTCATCAGAAAAACCCGAGAGTACCTAGAGGAGACGCGAGATGAGATTCGCGATCTTCACGCCGAGGGCAAATCCACGGAACAGATTCTGGAGACACTGTTTGGAAGAGAGAGCGTTCTCGCTTCGGTTACACAGTATCAGCTTTCAACGAAGATTTTCATTGAATCTTTCTTGCGAGATGTCTAAGCTCTTCTCGATTTGTTGTTCGAGCGCGATTCCGAATGCGTAATTGTTTATAAGCGCCTAGAAAGCCTAGACTGCAAATCTATCAGAAATAACCGCGAATACTCAGAGAAGGTCATGTGCGTCATGGAGGTTGAGATCCTTGAAGAGAAGGCAGACTCGCTCAGGTTCATCCTGCGCGACAGTTCTCCAGCATTCGCCAATGCCCTCCGACGAGGAATGCTTGCAGATGTTCCCGTGATGGCGGTCGAGGACGTGATCTTCCTTGAGAACACTTCAGTCATGTATGATGAAATTCTTGCACATCGGCTCGGCCTCGTCCCGTTGAAGACCGACCTAGATGCCTACGTTCCCCGTGAGGAGTGCGATTGTAAAAGCGATCTGGGATGCCCGAAGTGCACAGCATCTTTTGTGTTTGAGGCAGAAGCAACCGACCAAACCATAACCGTGTACTCGGCTGATCTGAAGGCTGCAACAGATGTCGTTCCCACAGCTGATAGAATACCGATCGTGAAACTCGCGCCTGGACAGAAAGTGAAGTTGGAGGCATACGCTCGCTTGGGAAGAGGATCCGAACATGCAAAGTGGCAAGCAGCCTCAATCGCAGCTTACAGGTACGTGCCCAAGGTCACATTGCGCCCTGAGAACCTCTCAAACCCAGAAGACGTGATCAAGTGTTGCCCCCCGAGAGTGTACGCTTCAGACTCGACACGAAAGATCTTCATCAAGAACGAGCTGGACTGTATCCTGTGCAATGCATGCGTGGAGAAAGCCGTTCCTTCAGACCAAAAGAAAGGTCTGCCAATAGAAATCAAGGGCGACGGCACAGCTTTTCTATTCCAAATAGAATCAACAGGAGCTCTCCCTCCAAGGAGAATCCTCAGGGAGGCCGGGAGCATTCTCATTAAGAAAGCTGAGGCAATGACTGTTCTAGTTGAAGCGGAGCAGAAATAGTAGGCGTGATAATTATGCGTCGTATGATAACGAATCCAGAACTGAACGAAGCAATTGCTACCCTCAAGAGGAAAGGAAGGCAAAACAAGGCACCGATCTGGTTGCGTGTAGCAGAATTTCTCGGGAAACCTAAGCGGACAAGGATTGCGGTGAACGTAAGCAGGATCGCAAGGAACACAAAGAAAGGAGACATAGTCGCGGTTCCAGGCAAAGTCCTCTCTGCGGGTTCAATCAACCACGCGATCAATGTGGGGGCTTTCAGGTTCTCCCAGACAGCAAGAGCTAAGATCCAGAAGGCTGGGGGCTCATGCGTGAGTCTTGACAAGCTTGCAGAAGATAATCCCAAGGGGAGCAAGGTCAGGATGCTAAGGTGATTATGCAATGTCGAAGCAACAGCAACCAATCATTGTAGATGCCTCCAACCTGATACTTGGGCGAGTTGCGAGTTTCGTAGCTAAACATGCGCTGCAAGGTGAAGAGGTCATCGTCTTCAACGCCGAGAACGCAGTCATATCCGGAACCAAAGCAAACATAGTAGAGGAGGCAATGCGAAGATTGAAGACGAGAACTCTAGCAGCTCAGTACAAGGCGCCAACACATCCTCGGAGACCTGACACTTACGTTCGTCGTGTCATTCGTGGTATGATGCCGCGGAAGAAGCCGAAGGGGCGCAACGCCCTAAGACGAGTGCAAGTCTATACAGGCGTCCCTGAAGAATACCGAGACAAGCCCACAGTGAAGGTTCCTGACGCTGAGGCTTCAAAGCTGCGCTGCCACTACATTACAGTAGGTGAACTCTCAGACGAGATAGGAGGACCTTGGAAGGAATGAGCGAGAGAAAGAAGATACTTCTAGTCACAGGAAAGCGGAAAACCGCGATCGCCCGAGCCGTATTCAAAGCTGGCCGAGGCAACGTAACGATAAACGAATTCCCCGTGAGCAATATGTCGTCTGAGCTGGCTCGCGCGAGAGTCTCCGAGCCGCTCACGTTAGCAGGCGAACGCCTGAACACGGTTGACGTGCGCGTGAAAGTCAAGGGAGGAGGCGTCATGGGCCAAGCTGAGGCAGCTAGGATGGCTATCGCTCGTGGACTTGTGGAATACTCCAGAAGCGCCGAACTGCGCAGACTATTCACGAGTTTTGACAGGACAATGCTCGCTGGAGACCCCCGGAGGAAAGAGCCGAAGAAGTTCGGAGGCCCAGGAGCAAGAGTGAGGAAACAGAAATCCTACCGTTAGGCCACACGAGTTGACTGCCCAATGATCATACCTGTACGTTGCTTCACTTGCGGAAAAGTGATCGGTGATCACTGGGAAGAGTATGCACGCCGCACGAAGCAAGGAGAGAATCCTGCTAAGGTTCTAGACGACCTAGGAATGAAACGCTACTGTTGCAGACGGATGTTCATATCCCACGTCGAAGTGATCGACGAACTCCTAAAGTACGGTGAAGTCGCAGCACGTAAACGCGGCCAAATCTAGTAGATGCGCATCTTGGCAGCTCCTGTCAAGATCACGAGCCTTAAGGCTCGAAGAATCCTAGACAGCCGCGGCGAATCCACAGTCGAAGTGGACCTTTTCAGCAAGAACATCATGGTTCGGGTAGCCGCGCCATCAGGCAAGAGCCGAGGCAAATGGGAAGTTCAACCATTCCCCGACGGCGGAGTAGATGAAGCCGTCGAGCAGGCAAGGAGGCTGCTGACTCCTGAACTCTCAGGAATGAACGCTGACCGCCAACAACAGATCGACGATAAACTGCACGAGGTTGACGGAACCGCGCAGTTCAGCAGAATCGGCGGAAACACTGCATACGCTGTCTCCATAGCCGCCGCACTCTTGTCGGCAACTGTCCATAAGAAACCACTCTACCAGAAACTCGCAGGGCCCTCGAAGGTTAGGATCTCTCTCCCGCTCGGAAATGTTGTCGGTGGAGGCGTACATGCCAAAGGCAAACGAACCGACATTCAAGAATTCCTAGTTGTCCCTACGAAAGCATCCACAGCGATTCAAGCTGCAGAGGCCAATATCAAAGTTCACTCGGAAATCGCGCGGCTAGCAATGCAGCAAGGATCATCAATGATCGGGGTAGGAGACGAGGGCGGCTATGTGCTCGATATGACAACAGAGCAAGCGCTCGACCTAATCAGCAAGGCGTGCCAGACCGTCTCACTCGAAACGGGGGCTGACGTTAGGATGGGCCTCGATGTTGCATCCTCAAGCATGTGGGATGAGCAGCAGCAAGCATACGTGTACAAGAGAGACGGAAAGAAACGCAAAGAAGGCGATCAGATAGAATTCATCCTTGACCTAATAGAGCGGTACAGACTTGTGTACGTTGAAGACCCCTTGGCCGAAGATGCTTTCGAAGCATTCGCCGAACTTCGGAAGAAAGCCGGACGAGCCTTGATTTGCGGTGACGACCTCCTAGTCACCAGCACGACTAAGATTACCCAAGCGATCAAGCACGGATCAGCTAATGCGATCATCATCAAAACAAACCAGGTTGGGACGCTTTCAGACTCGAGAAAAGCTGTCGAGAATGCAAGAGCTGCAGATTATGTTACGGTCATGTCGCATCGATCGGGCGAAGTGTGCTCCGGGGAGCTCGCGCAAATGGCGGTCGGCCTATCATGTCCAATGATCAAGTGCGGAGTCGTCGGCGGCGAGCGCATCTCTAAACTCAACGAGCTGATCAGAATAGAAGAAGACGCGGAGACGCGGAAAATCTTGGCTGGCATGGCACGAATACCGAGCTAGACGCCACTAGAAGCTGATACTTGTGCTCCTGCAAATTTGAACGTTTGAGTCTCCACACGTGCGATCTTCAACAACCATCAAAGGCACCATCCTTATCGAGCAGGCGCTTGAAATCCGGCCATCCGCCCAGGTTAGCGGATAAATCCGGGTTTGTGAATTCCTTTGCATTCAGGATGCAAATGCTACCCGCACGGGGCCAGGCAATGCTGTGCTCTCTGAGTTGGTTCCCTCAGCTCCATAGATTCATGTGGAAACTAGGGCTTGATAGCTTTCACTATTTGTTCCACAACGATCTCGGGATCAACGTTTGAGTCTTCATTCTTAATGTCTTTAAGAAGATGTTTCGATCGATAGTGACTGATCACGGGTTCAGATGCTTCCTGGTAAACCTTCAGGCGCTCACGGATTACTTCGGGCTGGTCATCTACCCGCCTGAACAATTCTCCTCCGTCTTTATCGCATTTTCCAGTGACTCTTGGCTTCATGGTCTTCTCATTGTATATCGCGCCACATTTCCTGCATTGTAGGCGCGCAGACAGTCTGTCCACAATGACGATATCAGGAACGTCTAGGTTCACCACAACGTCAACTTTTGTGATCTTGTCGAGCTCGTGAACTTGCCCGACCGTCCTCGGGTAGCCTTCGAGAATGAATCCCTTCGACACTCCAGAGGCCAAGCGTTTCTTCAGCATTTGCGTGATAATTTCGTCTGGCACCAGCGTGCCGGAGCTACTGTACTTCTCGATCTTATTTCCCAAGGGTGTTTGATTACGTATCTCTTCTCGGACAAGGTCGCCGGTCGAGATGTGTGGAATACCAAGTCTGTTCATGAGCCTTGAAGCGTAGGTTCCCTTTCCAGAGCCCGGCGGTCCAAATATGACGATGTTCATACACTTAATCCCCTTCATCTTGCAAGTATCTCTTGGAGACTTCGGTTGGCCCTCAATAAGTCCTCCTCTGTGTTGTATACGTGAAAAGAGAAGCGGACTCCATTGAAGCGCTGTGAAACTATAACGTTTCGTTTCGCAAGTTCGGCAGCTACAACAGACTGGTCATGTCCCTCAAACCTGAATGAAGCGATGCCCGCATGAGCGCTTTCATCTCTGGGCGTTAGCGTAGTCACGTCAGCCCGCGTATGGTCGTTGCTTACGATATCTATGAATTTCTCGGTGAGTGAGAGCGTGTGGCCAGTCACGTTCTTATGACCAATCTTAGCCAGATATCGCATGGACTCGGCTAAGCCGAAAGGTGAGGCGTAATCCATAGTGCTGTACTCGAACTTTCTTGCGTCGCTTGCATAGGTCAACTCCATTGCGTTCAAGCTATACGGATTCGGTGTACTGCGCCAGCCCACTAAAGGTGGTTCGAGTCGCTCGACGAGTACTCGATTGAGATAGAGTATTGCTGCGCCGAACGGTCCCAATAGTCCCTTGTAGCCGCCCGCGACGAGCGCATCGATCCCATCTCGACCCACGTCAATAGGTACTATGCCGGCCGACTGAGTCGCATCCACCATCAGAAGAGCTCCACGAGCGTGTGCCAACTCGGACAACCAACGAAGATCAAACCTTTGTCCGGTCCCATATTCGACGTGGCTGATGGAGATTACTGCCGTGTGGTCGTCGACAAGTCTCTCCAATTCTTCCTCATTCACAATGCCATCGTGATTCTTTGCAAGGCGCACTTCGATGCCCTTCTCCTCACGAAGGCGCATCCAGGGATAGACGACGCTTGGAAAGTCAGCATCTGTACTCACAATATTCGATCCTCTCTTCAGACCTACGGACAAGGCGAACGAGCAGATGCCTATGGTGGCGCTGGACAGGACGGCGATTTCTCCCTTATGCGAGCCAAGCAGTGACGCAGCCTCACTGCGCGCACCCTCAAGCGCTTGAGTCTCAGCCTCTTCATCGAAACCGATGGTCCCTCCAGCCGCAATCTTCTGTTGAAACTTCACCATGCTGTCTATGGCTGGTTTCGGCATCAGAGAGATAGATGCTGAGTTCAAATATGTGACAGCGCGTGTTGTCGGAAAATCCTCGAGATCCACATGTAACATGCAGGTTCCCGATCAAGATGTCGCCTATCAACACTTTAGATTACCGCACACATCCGAACGTAATTCTAGGGCGCCCGACCCAGCAGTCTCTCTTCAAATATCCTTACGACGTGAACCTTGAGGATAGACCAATGAGTGGAGTCGCGATTGTGAGGGGAACACGCCCTGTTGCTATGGGTGCTGTCGGTGCGACCGTGAGGGGCATACCTGCAGAAAGCGTGATACACTTGCGTTTGGTGGAAGAGACTGGAATTGGAACGTGCAATCTAAGACGAATAGAAATCATCGGGGAGTCTGTGGAGAAAATGCAAAAGAAGTCCAAAGTCATCTTCAGGGAAGAAGCTCGTCTCAATCTAGTTACTCTTGCATGTCTGAACGGGGACATTCAGCAGGAGGAAGACTAGGAGACTGGGTTGTTGGTTGACCTTGCTAAGTTTGTTGACCAAATTCCTCTAACAACACGCGTCTATTTGCAGGACTCGTACCTACAATCATTAGACACGAATGTTCTAAGAGTTATTCAAGAAAAGGGCGGCGCGTACCTAGTGTTGGATCGAACCATCTTTCATCCAAGATCAGGTGGGCAACCGTCTGATGTCGGAACAATAGAGGGGTCATCGTATCGTGTAAATGTGAAGAGAGCGATGAATCAGAGTGGGGTCATAATTCATTTTGGCAAGGTCGAAGGAAAGCTGGATTTCGGTCCGGCCACGTGCAAGATAGATTGGACGAATCGATTCTTGATGATGCGTAGACATACTGCAGCCCATCTGCTAGACCATTGTCTCGCAACCGTAACTGGTTCACGTGTGGAGACGACAGATTCTTGGCTCGGGGACGATCCCTACGTTGGATACGGAGGGCCTGTTCCTTCTGGTCTCGATCTGAATCGACTTCAGAACCTCGGGAACGGTTGCATCCAACATGGGCTGAACGTCGAGATCAAGACGATGGAGAGAGTAGATGCTGAGCGTTTGATTGCTGATGCACCTAACGTTGCCAGGCTTCCGAAGAGCGAGACGCTACGGATTGTGACTATTGAGGGACAGCCTCCGATCCCGTGCGGAGGAACGCACGTCCTGAACCTCAAAGAGATCAGGGTGCTAGAGGTTCGGAGGACTGAGCCTGCCGAGACGGGGTTCAGGGTGCATTTCGAAGTCAAATAGAAGGCTCGTCTGAGGGCTCCTTTTTATCGTATGGCAGGCTGGCGAGTGCTATCCTTAAATGAGCTATCTACTTGTACGGTGAATCCGAATCTGAAATCACAGCATTGCAGAGGAATCGTGCGTGTCTGATATCGAAGATAAAGAGGTAATGCCGAAGGTCGAAAACCTTCTGTTGCCTCTGGAGGAGATGCTTGCCGCTGGCCTACACATTGGAACTCGCATCAAGACCGGAGATATGGAGCAGTATATCTATCGTGTCCGGCCTGACGGACTCTTCATACTAAACATCGGCAAAACTGATGAGAAGATCCGGATGGCGGCGAAGTTCGTCGCCAAATTTGAGGCTGATCGTGTCCTTGTGGTCTCATCGCGGATTTATGGGAAAACGCCGATCGAGAAGTTCTGCGAGCTAACAAGGGCGTTATCAATGATCGGCAGATTCATGCCTGGCCTGATTTCGAATCCGCTCCAGCGAAGACACGCAGAACCTCAGCTTGTCTTAGTGACCGACCCACGGGCAGACTTTCAAGCAATCAAAGAGTCAACGAGTGCGGGCGTTCCCGTCATAGCACTTTGCGACACTGATAACGCAGTCACCGGCGTTGACCTCGCAATCCCCGTGAACAACAAAGGTCGACGGGCCTTGGCGATGGTATACTGGCTCCTGACCAGGCAGGTGCTCCGCGAGCGAGGAGAACTTCCAGCCGACGGGACGATCACAGCAACCGTGGACGATTTCGAGACGAAACTTGCTGCGATCGCGCCTAGAGTTGGCGGCGAGCTTTGAGACTGAGAAGGGCTCAGGTCGCAGGCTCATTCTACAAAGGCACCAAGGTAGGTCTCACCAGCGAGATCGAGGAATGCTTCACTCACCCTCTAGGTCCAGGACGGCTCCCAACGCTAGCACAGGTTGGTGACAGGAAACTTGTGGGACTTGTGTGCCCACATGCGGGTTACATCTACTCGGGTCCCATGGCCGCAAGATCATACTTCGAACTTGCCAGCGATGGAAAACCGGACAAGATCGTCATCATCGGACCAAATCATACAGGCCAAGGAAGCGGCGTCTCAATGATGTCAGAAGGGGCCTGGGAGACGCCTCTTGGACAGATTAGAGTTGACAAGGAAGCCGCTGAGAGAATCTCGAAAATCTCTGACATCATTGATCTTGATGACCAAGCCCACCTCTACGAGCATTCAGTAGAGGTTCAGCTTCCATTCCTGCAGTACGTTCTCAAGGCGGAATTCGAATTCGTCCCAATTTGCATGATGATGCAGGATCTGAAGACGAGCTTGGAGGTTGGGAAGGCAATCGGACAAGCACTCAAGGATGATGATGTCCTCATCGTCGCTTCGTCTGACATGACTCACTATGAATCGGCGGAGGCGGCGAAACGAAAAGATCACCTCGCAATCGACGCTATTCTTGCGCTCGATGACACGAAGCTACAGGAGACGGTTCAATCTCACAGAATCAGTATGTGTGGACACGGCCCAGTTGCAAGCATGATAGCCGCCTCGAAGATCCTCAACGCAAAGACCGCTCAGCTCTTAGGCTACAGCACGAGCGGCGACATTACCGGGGACAATAGTGAAGTAGTAGGCTATCTCGCTGTCTCACTCCACAAATAGGAACCAACGCTAAACTGCATATCTAACGGATCAGAGCGCCCTTCATTATCAGAAGAATCCCATTTTCGGCGGTTGTTTTTTCTATTCGCTCAGTAATACCCTGAAAGAGGTGCTGCATCCTTGGGAAAAGGCATTGGATTCGGGAAAGTCATACTGTTCAACGAGCATTTCGTTGTCTACGGTCTTCCCGCAATAGCATCGGCGATCGGAGCTAAAACGATAGCGCTTGTCGAACGGCGTTTGGGTTCAGGAGTTGAGATCAATGACGAGAGATCTGAAACAGAAGGATACAAGGCCGAGAAGGCTGGTCAGCAGAAAGAATCATTGGATCTCATGCTGAACTTCATGAACATTGATGCGAATAACAACGCATATCGCCTGACGCTTACCGGTGATCTGCTTGCAGCAAGCGGAGTGGGCGCAAGCGCTGCATCATGCGCAGCAATCGCACGCGCATTCTCCGAAGAACTTGGCCTCAATTTCTCGGACGATAGAGTTAACGAGGTCGCATATGAGGGAGAGAAAGGATACCACGGCACCCCATCTGGAATTGATAACACCGCCGCTACCTATGGTGGTCTGATCTGGTACAAGCGCGAAGGTTCCTCGCATCATATGGAACGAATGAAGTTGAAGAAACCGGTAGAGATCGTGATGGGAAACACTGGCCTCGTTTCGGATACGAAGGCTGTTGTCGGGGCCGTTAAGGAGCGAAAGGAGAAAGATCCGGAAAGATATGCTAGCATTTTCAAAGATGCGGAGCGGCTTGTTCATGACGCAAGGAAGCAGCTTGAAGCGTTCCATCTGGAGGAAGTTGGGTACTACATGGACCAGAATCACACGCTTCTCCAACAGATCGGAGTCTCATGCTCCGAACTGGATCTGCTCGTAGACATAGCGCGCAACAACGGCGCCCTAGGCGCCAAGCTGACGGGTACAGGCAGAGGCGGCTATATGGTCGCGCTCACTCCTGGCAAGGATCTTCAGGAAAGTATTGCAGTAGCAATTGAGAAGAAGGGTTTTCAGGCACTCCGCACGACCATTGGGGTCTGAGGCTTACTAACTACGGGAATCATCGCTCTTGGTGAATAGGAATGGAGCTAGCGAAGTTAGTCAAGGTGCTTGACTCAAAAGGCATGTTGACTAGAATCAGCAAGCCGGTAGACCGGAGGTATGAAGCATCAACTTTGATGAAGATGCTCGACGGCCGAGTCCTGCTCTTCGATAATGTGAAAGGCTCCGATATGCCGGTGATCGCAAATATCTGTTCAACACGAGATCTAGTCGCCACAGGGCTAGGAATTCGCAGGGAGGAGCTTATTGCAAAACTGACGGATGCGATAGACCATCCCAAGAAAGCACGTATCATAGATGCTCAAGGATACGAGGAAGTAGAACCTGACCTTGGAAAACTGCCGGTCCTGACACACTACCCAAAGGACCCCGGACCATACATCTCATCTGGAATAGTCGCGAGCAACGACAAAGAACATGGGGTCAACCTTTCCTATCATCGAGCCCAAGTTCTTGAGAAAGACAGACTTGTTCTCAGAATCCTACAGAGACACTTTGAGACTTACATACAACGTGGATTGAAGGAATTCGCGATCTGCATCTCTCCACCAGTCCAAATCCTAGTGAGTGCAGCTATCTCCGTCGAAACAGGGATCAGTGAGGTCGACATCGCTAATGCGTTAGAGGAAACTCCGCTCCTAAGACTCGACGGTCACTTGGTGCCTTCATCTGATATCGTGATCATGGCAGAGTTAGGCGGCGAATTACATGATGAAGGCCCGTTTCTCGATCTGACCGAGACGTTTGACATCATCAGAAGACAGAGAGTGGCCAAGGTGAAGAAGATCTACGTAAGAAAGGACGCGATGTACCACGCCCTTCTCCCGGGTGGGCTTGAGCATAAGGTTCTGATGGGCATGCCACGAGAGCCCACGATATATCGGGAAGTCGCTAAGGTCTGCGATGTTAAGGACGTATTGGTCACACCCGGCGGATGTTCTTGGCTTCACGGAGCAGTCAGCATACACAAGAAACATCCAGACGACGGCCGGAAGGCTATAGAGGCAGCATTCAAAGGTCACAAGTCAATGAAACATGTCTTCATTGTTGACGATGACATAGACCTCCATGACCCGAACGATATCGAATGGGCAATGGCAACTCGCTTTCAAGCCGACAAAAACATGACCCAGTTCAGAGAGAAAGGATCGTCTCTTGATCCTTCGTCGGACATGGATACTCAAATAACATGCAAGGCCGGATTCGATCTCACAATCCCTGAAGGCGGAAAGAAGGAATTTAGACGACCCACCTTACCCATGAAACTGGATCTGGACGACTACGTACCTCACAAGTAGACTGGAGCTGAGTGATCGATGTATCTGACGAATGCTGAAGAACAAATACTGTCGGGAGAGAACGGGGAAGTGATGGAGCGTATGTTCCGTTTGCTCGTCCGGCTAGGAGAGATCTACGGAGCGGACAGAATGATTCCAGCAAGCTCAGCTCAAGTGGCGGGTGTCTCGTACAAATCGATAGGCGATCCAGGAGTCGAGTTCTTAGAAGACTACGCAGCAAAAGGTGCGACGGTAAAGATCGTCACTTTCCTGAATCCGGCCGGGATGGACATCGAAGACTGGCAGAAACTCAACATACCGCCGAGCTTCGCGGAAAAGCAACTACGTATCATGGACGCATTCAGAAAGATGGGCATAGTTGTGAGCGCAACCTGCACGCCGTACTTGGCAGGAAATCTTCCGAGATTTAGAGAACATATTGCTTGGTCAGAATCATCAGCCATCGCTTTCTCAAACTCAGTCATTGGAGCAAGAACGAATAGAGAAGGAGGCCCATCAGCCCTCGCAGCCGCACTTTGTGGCGTCACGCCAAACTATGGACTCCATTTAGATGAGAACAGAAAGCCACAGATCCAAGTCGAAGTAGACGCCAAGCTGGAAGACAGCGCAGATTTCGGAGCACTCGGATACTATGTTGGAAGACAAGTCAAGAACAGAATACCATACTTCAAAGGCATCAAAGATGCCGACACAGATCAACTGAAAGCACTTGGCGCTGCGATGGCAGCGTCAGGCGCAGTTGCACTCTACCACGTCGAGGATCTGACCCCTGAAGCTCACCTAATGGAAACCAAAGGCTTGGAAAGACTCTCAGTAAGCGACAAGGACGTAAACGAGACCTTCTCGAAACTCTCCACAGGAAAGGAACCAGACATAGTGATTCTGGGGTGCCCTCACTCATCACTCAAAGAGATAATGATGGTTTCACGGAAGCTGGAGGGCAAGAAATTGACGAAACCTCTGTGGATTTGCACGTCTAGAATGGTCAAAGAGACTGCCAACCGAATGGGTTTCACTAGAACAATCGAAACAGCTGGCGGCAAGGTTGTGGCTGACACATGCATGGTCGTGTCACCGATAGAGGACATGGGATACAAGACAACAGCAGTAAACTCGGGAAAAGCCGCGAACTATCTACCTGGCTTCTGCAAGCAGAATGTAATCTTTGGGAGACTCGATAGCATACTCGAAAAAGTGACCGCGTAGAGCAACTGAATGTGATCGAGCAATGGAAATGTTGAAAGGAAGAACAATCAGCCCTGGAAAAGTGGAAGGGGAATGCCTAGTCTCAAAGGAACCGATCGGGTTCTACGGCGGCGTCGACGCAAAAACAGGCATCTTCACAGAAAAAGGACATGAACTCGAGGGCAAGTCCGTCAAAGGAAAGATCTTGGTATTTCCGTGCGGAAAAGGCTCGACGGTGGGATCATATATCATCTATGGACTGGCCAAGAACAATCAAGCACCTCTGGCGATCGTGAATAAGGAAACGGAAACGATCGTCGCCACAGGGGTCATATTGGCCGGAATCCCCTGCGTTGACCAAATCCCCGTGGAGAAGATCTCGACCGGCGACCATCTTGTAGTCGATGCGTCCGCCGCAACGGTTTCCATCATCAAGAAGAATCAGTGATCTCACTCACTTTCGAATAAAGATAACATGGATCGAGACAGATCAGGATTGGGAAATCATGGCAAGTGAAACGACTGAACGGAAAAGAAGTCATATCACAACGTCACTACACCGTGATGTCCAAGCACACGTGGGCACGGGGTTTGACGACGTATCGCTAGTGCATAATGCTCTGCCCGAGCTTGATTACGAAGAAATTGATATCACCTGTGAGTTGTTCGGTCACAAGCTTGCGGCCCCTATCATTATTGAATCAATGACAGGCGGCACGCCGATAGCAGCCAAAATCAATGCAACTCTCGGCAAGTTAGCCGAAGAGCTGCAGATCCCAATGGGAGTCGGCAGCCAAAGAGCTGCAATCGATGATCCGAAGCTCGCCTACACGTTCCAAGTGGCAAGAGAGAACGCGCCATCCACTCCGATCCTAGCGAACTTGGGTTGCCCACAGATCGTCAAGGATGACGGAATCGAGCGCGCGAAAGCCGCAGTTGAGATGATCAAAGCTGATGCACTGCTCATCCACTTGAACGCATTGCAGGAGTCAGTTCAGTTAGAAGGGCAAACACGTTTCAAGGGTGCACTCGGAAGAATTCGAGAACTAGTCACCACCTTGAGTGTTCCTGTCCTCGTAAAGGAGACTGGAGCTGGAATCTCGCGAGAGACAGCGGTCTCAGTTGAACGGGCTGGCGTGAAGGGTGTCGATATCGCTGGTCTTGGAGGAACAAGCTGGGCGGCCGTGGAGTATCACCGCGCAAAAGAGAAACGCCGCACACGTCAAGCTCATCTAGGTCTCACCTTCTGGGATTGGGGAATCACAACCGCCACGAGCATCATAGAAGTGGCTGCCTCAACGAAAGTGAAGGTAATTGCTTCGGGCGGTGTGAGAAACGGTCTTCACATAGCAAAGGCAACCGCGCTAGGCGCAGACTACGGAGGGTTGGCAATTCCGCTCCTGAAATCAGCATCCAAGAGCCCCAAGGAAGCCAAAGAGACCCTCCTATCAGTCATAGATGAGCTGAAAACCGCGATGTTCCTAACAGGCTCCAAGAACCTAGACCAATTGCGCCAGTGCCCCGTCGTGATAACCGGCAGAACACGCGAATGGCTGATAGCGAGAAGACTCCTATCTTAAGGCGCATCGACGCCCAACGGTTGTCCGAAGAGTTCGCTTAGAGGCAAGTTATCAGTCTTAAGCTTCTCTTGGCTGCTCAACAGGTCTCTGATTCAGCGTTCGATACTCGCACGTCTCACAATGTAGTTCGTCAATTCTAGCGTTGAAGAGGGCGCACCACTCCCATGCATCCTTTCCGATGCGCAGCTTGGTCCGTTGGATGCACGGATAGGTCTTCTCGGCCATGACCTTCCGGGTGTGCCATTCTTCGGGATAAACCTAACCCTCTGGATTGATATAGGCTCAGGAGCATTAGCTCGTTTTCACGCCTCTGTAGGAGGGTCTTCTTGGTTTCTTCTGAATTTGCCGGATTCTACAAGTTAACGCCCGAGGAGAGACTTCGATTTGTCGCAGAGTTCGCTCATTTGGACAATGCCGAGTTGGAGATCCTTGCAGCCTCCAGCGCGCTGAAGATTGAGACTGCCAACCGCATGATCGAGAACACCATCGGCGTCATGCCAGTGCCATTGGGGATCGCGACGAATTTCCTGATCAACGGCAAAGATCGCCTTATTCCGATGGCGATCGAGGAGCCATCAGTAGTTGCCGGCGCAAGCCACGCAGCCAAGATGGCTCGATCCAAGGAAGGATTCTGGACGACGAGCACGCGGCCGGTGATGATTGGACAGATCCAACTAGTGGGTTGCGCCGAGCCAGATACGGCCCGTGCATCCATTCTTGCATCTGCGAAAGAGATTCTCAGAAAAGCGAACGAGCAAGACCCAATTCTCGTTTCAAAAGGCGGAGGAGCCATCGGATTGGAAGTTAGAGTCCTTCAAACCATCGTTGGTCCCATGGTCATCGCAGAGCTACTGGTAGATTGCGGGGATGCGATGGGTGCCAACGCGATCAATACAATGGCCGAAACTGTTGCACCGCTTATCGAGAGAATTGCCGGCGGTCACGTCTATCTGAGGATTCTATCAAACCTAGCCGACAGGAGGCTAGCTCAGGCACGCGTCACAGTCACGAAAGAAGCTGTCGGTGGTCCAGAAGTTGTGGATGGAATAATTAGTGCATATGCATTTGCAGCCGCTGATCCATATCGTTCTGCGACACATAACAAGGGAGTAATGAACGGCGTCACCGCGGTGGTGTTAGCTACTGGCAACGATACTCGCGCTATTGAGGCTGGAGCACACGCCTATGCATCTAGGTCAGGACAATATAGCCCGTTGACCCGCTGGAGCAAAGACAGTAATGGAGACCTTGTCGGAGAGATTGAGCTGCCAATGGCAGTAGGATTGATCGGAGGAGCTACCGCGGTTCATCCAGTAGCGAAGACTGCAGTTAAGATCCTTGGAGTCAAGTCAGCTCGTGAACTAGCCGAGATAATTGCTGCGGTTGGCCTCTGCCAGAATCTTGCGGCTCTACGGGCGCTGGCGGCAGAGGGAATCCAACTCGGTCACATGCGGCTTCACGCGAGAAATTTAGCCGCAACTGCTGGAGCGACCGGGAATCTTGTGGATAGAATAGCTCAAGAAATGATCGAGGAGAAGAGAATCAGGATCGATAGAGCAAAGGAGTTGTTGGCTGAATATTCGAAGGGCGCCTAGATTCTTTCTATAAGTGCGACCGATTCCAAGTGCCTAATCTTCGGTACGGCATCCTTCTCCATCCAGTCCGATACGCTGTCATAGATCTTTTGGTAATATTTCTTGGTGGAATGCTTCACCAAACCTAGGCGCTCCATTCTTCGAACGTATCTCCATTTCATGCTTCTCGAGATCTCGTCGCCGAGAACTCTGTCAAGATCCACTTTCTTGAAGACTCTCGGCAACCGTACGAAGGCTCGAATAATCTCCTTAGGAAAGGCTGCTAGGTTCTCCTTCGACAGCTTACGCTTCCCCCTAGACGTAATGAACACTACACCCTCCCTTGCCTTTCTCACAGTCTCTCACCACGTTCTCTACTTTCTAGAGAGATCATGCGTTAAAAAGTTCTTTGTCTCTTCCCGAGATGCTCTAAAGGATGCTATCCGTTTTGCAGTTACCTCTTCGCATCAGGTTCTAGGTAAGCAAGCATTGAGCTTCCGAAAACGCACACAGTAGGAGATTGACTATCCAGTTCTTTTCAGAAGACAATGACTGTTGTTCCTAAGTGTCCTATTGTAAATGGGTGCCCTCATGTGTAGATCGAAGCTGCCCAATCAAGAGGCAACACATATGGCAAGTGTGAGTGAAGACGAGTCAATTGTCCGTGAGCTCGGTAAAAGACGCGTGTTCATTTTCTTCTCAATCGCTATAGCGATTGTATTTGTAGTGGACGCAATATTGGTGGAGCCAGATCCTCTAACATTCATGCTAGACGACTTCGGCCTTGTTGGGCTTTCAATGCTTTCTTTGGCGATCCTGGCGATCTGGCGGAATAGGCGCTCCTTGAAGGAGTTGCGTTCACAACACAATATCATCGCGGCACTCTTCGTGATTGCAGTGCTATTCAAAATCTACGGTATTGTAGTTGAGATGGGTAACTCGGAGGATTTCGGGAACGAGATACCGGGGCTCATCATACTCCTGATAGTAGTACTCAACAGATTCGTCTAGGAACAAAGGAAACCAATCCAAGCTCAAGCGTAGTGCCGTTCGATTCTCGTGAATATCGCGGGAATAATCGTCGCTACGAACAATCCACGGATAAGGGAGTTTGCGAAGCTTGGAATGAGGTAGCTGCTGGGCAGGATCAGTTCCGTCACCAGAACCAAGAGGCATGTCAATACGCCGCCAGTCCCGAGCCGAAGAATCCTTTGCGTGGCTGTGACTTGGTTCGTGAAATGGACGAACCTCTCTTCGACTATGGCGCCAAGCGAGAAGCCGAAAAGATATCCTCCAATTTGCCCCGGATATGCATCGCCCACGAGCCCGAATGCAACTGCAGTCATCATTGGAATCAATGTGCAGAAAGCGAATAGAACCTGAGGTATCGCCCTCATCTGCTCGTTTCGCCGTGGAAGGCGCCGCAAAATGAGGATTCCAGAACACGCCAACGCGAGACCAACGATCCATCCGCCAATGACCTGAACGGAATAGTGTAGCCCAAGGTAGATTCGCGATATCCCCACTGCAACAACTATCACTATCCCAAGTACGCTCAAGATTCTCTTTCTGAAATCCAGCGATATCCAAGACCAGAATGTCGTCGAGTCTTGGGCGTGCCCGCTGGGGAAGTCATATGATATCCCGCTCTTCTCCGCGATGCGAAGTTCGACCGGCGGTCGAGGCCATGCGATGAGAATTTTGAGGAAGAAATTCAGGTAAGCTCCCAAGAGGAGAACATATGTAACCACTCTACCTCGACCCTTGTCGAAATACCAGTAGATGGTGGCGCTTAGTCCAACGAGAACTGAGCCATCACCTAGCAATGTTGTTGCTGTGAAAAGGAAGTTGAACTGAGGAGCAAATAGGCTCTGAAATATCTCGATCAGTTGTGTCCAAAATAGCATTTCCCAAAGCGACAACGCATTTTCAGCGACCAAAGACCCTTTTCGTCAAAAGAATTGTCGCTTTGAGTATGAAATGGTTTGGTTCGTAATCAGTGATTAGCTAACGGAGAATCCGCCGGCGACAAAAGCGACTAAACCTAGTAGCATCCAGATCAAGGCTTGATTCTTAGATCTCAATGCATTCCCCGAAGAAGGATCCTTGACGATTGAGTAGGCTGAATATATGAAGCCCAGATCACACACCAGAACGGGCGGGACATAGAGCCAGGAAACCAGCCCTAATGTAGCAGGAATCGCACTCAAAAGAACGGCTACCACGAAGAATACCGCGCCAGTCTTCGCCGCGACATCGAGCCCCTTTGAGACCGCAAGCGTCCTCACACCTCGTTTGGAGTCGCCAGCGATGTCAGCCATGCCCTTGATAACTTCGCGGCCCATTCCTGCCACAAACGCGATCAGGGCGAACACGTATAGGCTACTCTTCACGCCACCCACAGCCCCACCGAAGATGAATGGTATTGCCAGGTTGGTGCTGACAACAGCGTTTCCAAAGAGTCCTGTTCGCTTTCCGAACCTGTTGTAATAAAGCATGAGGATCACTGCCAAGATAGCGATGGCAAGGTTGAGTGAACTCAATACGGATGCAAGTAGCAGACCTAGAACGAGCGCGACCACGGCGAAAGCTGCGGCTCCTGTCTTGGATACACGTCTTGATGGGATGGGCCTGCTTGGATTGTTTATTCGATCTATGTCTGCGTCAAGGATGTCGTTTATTGCCATGGAACCAGCGACAAGACTGAATCCGACGAGGAACCCGACTGTTGCGGAGTAAACTGGCATTGCTGGGCCAAGTGACATGAACTCGCCTATGATGACAGCGAAACCCATCATGATGCAGTTGGGGATCCTGGCAATTCCGAGGAAACCGGAGATCTCACTAGCTCTTGAGGGCGCACGAGTCTTCATGGTATTCGCCTGGAATTCCATCATTGTTTGGGCGCACACGTCGATGTACAGGACGTGTTGGCGGGGGCACTTTTAATAACGATTCTCTGGTCTTGAGTCTACGGCAGTTTAGCGAGGATTGTCTCATATGCTTGGCAGGGTCGAGCGATACCTGATCGATAGCATCAGAGAGCAAGGTGCAATTCACCTGACGCTGCTCGATCCAGAAAAGGTGGCCAGATCAACAACTAGGGCCTTGGCAAAGGCGATAAACAAGAGCGGCTCCTCTGGAATTATGGTTGGAGGCTCAACCGCTGTATCAGTCTATCACATTGATGAGATGATCAACACCATAAAGAAACAGACCAAGCTTCCCATCATACTCTTTCCGAATGACGTAGCGGGAATAAGCAAAGAAGCCGACGCCATATTCTTCATGAGCTTAATGAACTCGATGAACCCGTACTACATTACCCACGTTCAGGCCCTCGGCGCGCCTCTCGTGAAACGCTACGGCCTTGAACCGATCCCCATGGGATACGTTATTGTCGGCGACAGAGGCACCGCGGCCGCATTCGTAGGTCAAGTCAATTCAATTCCATTTGACAAGCCACCCTTGGCTGTGATCTATGGAATGGCAGCTCAATTCATGGGCAAACGATTCTTCTACTTGGAAGCAGGTTCCGGCGTTGAAAAACCAATCTCCCCAGAGATGGTGGACGCCGTGAGCAAGAACATCGAGATCCCACTGGTTGTCGGCGGCGGTATAAGATCCGCGAAAGTTGCAAGACAGATTGTGAAGGCTGGTGCACGGATCATTGTAACGGGGACGCTGGTCGAGAAAGCCTCGCCTGAAGTCTTGCGGCGGGTTGTACGCAGCATAAAGAAGGCTGCTTAGAGGACACGGGGCTCTGGAGTGTCCAACGCCAACTATCTGCGCATCAAGAAGGCTACGCCGTACTACAACGCCGTCCGTCGTATCGCTTTTCCTTCAACTAGCAAGATACTCGTTTCGCTGGTCGTGATTGATCTACTTGGCACCACGCTTGCATTCGTGATGGCTGATTGGACGACGCTCGGACTGGTCATGGGGATTCTGGCAGGTTCCCTGGTGTTCTTCCTACCCACCCTGATCTCCGCCTTCATTTCATTTCAACTGGTGGTCAAAGGAGATCCACTCTTCTTTCTCAGACGCATCTTGGCGTTATCACTCTTCGGCAACGCGATCTGGATCGTGGTTATGATCATCGGAGCTACGGTAAGCCGAATCTTTGGAGGCTTCCTCTTCCCTCCCAGTGCTTTCTACCTCGGCCTGTTTATCATGTTACCTCTGCGTTCCATGGCAGTTATCTCAATGTCGACCGTCAGCTTGGTGAGACGCGTGATTTTTGCAGTATCTGATCCTCTAGCATGTTCCATCGGTCTTTCGATCTTTCTGAATGCTCTTCCTGCCGGTCTCGTTGTGAGTTTCGTTCTGGCGGTTTTGGTCTCTTTCGTGTTCTCGTTCGCCTTCTTGATCAACGTTGAGAGACGTGGCATCCAGACCCTTGGTGTTTCTCCATCGCTCGTTTTCAGAGCTTTCCTAAGTGATTGGTTGGATGGCGACTTTTCCAGATTTGAGAACTATCTGGAGGTTTTCGGCGTCAATACCTCTGTCAATCTATGTGTCTTGAGTTTTAGATCAAAGGTTTCTCGGAAAGTTAAGGGAACTCTGATTGTGCCAAACTTCCACCCAGGCCCATTTCTGAACATTGGAAGTAGTGCGCTTCCGTACATGATCAAGCGGGTCGTGGAATCAACGGTCGGAGGTGTTACCGCCGTCGCGCACGGAGTCTCAGGACACGAGCGCAATTTAGTCAGTCAGCAGGAGAACGAGAAAGTCATTGAAGCGATCCAATCAATGCTGGCTCATCCGTCATCAACCTCGAACATCAGTCCGATTCTCCGTTCGACCTCCGGAAGCGCCACCGCGACATGTCAAGTCTTCGGCAAGTCAGCATTGGTGACAATGACCACTGCACCGCACGATACTGAAGACATAGATTTCGAGGTCGGCGAGTTGCTGCGTAGCAGCGCAAGACGCCTTTTCAGAAGCATTGCCATTGTTGACGCCCACAATAGCTTGGGGCATGCAACCGTGATGAGTCAGGACAAGCTAAACGATCTCGCCGAGTCTGCCAAACTTGCGATCAAATCAGCGAAAAGCGTGAAACTGCGCTCCGCTTCAGCGGGTGTCGCTCATACTATGCTGAGAGAGGTATCGTTGAAAGAAGGTATGGGGCTCGGAGGAGTCGCCGCCTTCTGGATCGAAGTGGGTGACAAATCCTTCGCGTACGTTGTCTTTGACAGCAATAACATGACCTCAGGCCTGAGGGAGAAGATACTCACGGCCCTCAGAGAGATGGGCGTCGCAGACGCAGAGGTAATGACCTCGGATACCCACATGGTGAATGGCATAGTATCGGCGAGATTCGGCTACAATCCGATTGGAGCAGCTTCTGATCCAGAAGCCATTGTTCAATCCGTACGGAAAGTTGTGGATGAGGCAAAAAGGAACATGGAGCCGGTGAAAACTTCACTGACTTGTTCCGAAGTCCAAGTTAGAACCCTGGGACTGTCGTCCTTCAACCAGTTGACGAGTTTCGTTCTCAGGACCGCAAGGCTCACATTAGCGACGCTCTTCCCTGTAGTACTTGTGATCGCGATCACATCATTGGTCTTCCTGATCTAGGTCGAGTTCCATTGCAGCAAGAATTCCACTATATGCAACTGCCCCGAGAAGTAATCGTCGGCAAGGGCGTGCTCAGCCGAGTTGGAGAGACTTGTCGTCGGCTCGGTTTCTCTGGGTCCATTCTCATTGTTACTGATTCCAATGTTCAGTCAATAGGGGCGGCACCCGTAGGTGAGTCCCTGAAGAATTCTGGGTTCAAGGTTCAGAAGATGCTCGTGAAATCCTCATCGATTCCGCAGGTTCGAGAGGTTGAACGAGAAATCGAGAAACTCAAGCCCAGTGTTGTAGTGGCGGTCGGCGGAGGAAGCGACATAGATATCGCAAAACTCAGCTCAGCCAACAAGGGTATACCGTTTCTGAGTATTCCGACAGCTGCTTCTCACGACGGAATCGCCAGTCCGGTCGTCTCGATGAAAGGGCACAGGAAGCCATATTCTTTCATGGCGCAATCTCCCATCGCTATCATCGCTGACGTGGGCATCATAGCTCACGCACCGTTCCGCTTGCTTGCAAGCGGTTGCAGCGATGTTGTGGGCAAGTACACATCCGTCAGAGACTGGAAGCTTGCGCATCGAATAAAGAACGAGTACTATGGTGACTATGCCGCTGACTTGGCGCTGATGAGCGCGAGGCTCGTGATGAGAAATGCACGCATCGTGAAGAGCATGAGTGAGACTGGTATCAGGACAATCGTCGAGGCACTAGTCAGCTGTGGTGTCGCGATGAGCATCGCAGGCAGCAGCAGACCCTGTAGCGGCGCCGAGCACCTGTTCGGCCACGCACTCGATGTGACCGCGCCGCATCCAGCCCTTCATGGAGAACAGGTCGGCGTCGGAACGATCATGTGCGCGCACCTCCATGGAGCCAACTGGGAGCTTATCCGAGACGTCCTGCAGAGGATCGGAGCTCCGACAAACGCACGCGAACTCGGAATCGAGAGCAAATACCTGATCAAGGCGCTGACGATTGCTCACAAGATAAGATCGGATCGGTACACGATCCTGGGAGAGAAAGGGCTCACACGGAAAGCAGCAGAACGCGTTGCAAAAGCCACCGGCGTAATCGAGTAGGATCGGCGGACAAAGTGGCAACCCCAGAAGCACTGGAAGTTGAAGCGAGGAAAGCGGCGCTACTGAACGCCATCAAGCACGAAGGCAAGGCCGAGATCGGAGCGGTCATTGGCAGGCTTCTCGGCGCCCACCCTGAACTGAGACAGAAGGCGACGGATGTCCGCGTCCTCGTCTCCAAGATCATTGACCAAGTAAACGTGACGAGCCTTTCGGATCAAGAAAAGATCGTTGCAGAGAATTGGCCGGAAGAGATGATGAAGGAGAAACGAAAAGAAGCCGAGCGTGTTCTTCCACCGTTGCCTAATGCCGACAAGTACGCGAAGATCGTCACACGTTTCTCGCCCAATCCAGATTCAGTTCTGCACCTGGGAAACGCGAGAGCATTCATCCTCAGCCATGACTACGCACGGAAATACCATGGAAGGTTCATTCTGCGTTTTGAGGACACTGATCCACGACTGAAGAAAGCCGCTTTGCAGTACTACGACCTCATACGAGCCGACCTGAAATGGCTCGAATGCAGCTGGGATGAGGAGTACTACCAGAGCAACCGGTTGGGGCTGTACTACCAGTATGCGGAAGAGCTGATCCGCAAAGCAGGTGCCTACGTCTGTGAATGTGCATCCGAGGATTTCAAGAAGCTCGTTGAATCAGGACTGGCATGCCCCTGTCGAGCGAAGACAGTTGAGGAGAATCTGACGCGCTGGAAAGGTATGCTCGGTGGAGAATATGATGAAGGTGAGGCAGTTCTCCGCGTCAAGACGGCCCTCGATCACCCGAACCCAGCGGTTAGGGATTGGCCTGCTCTCCGCGTCATTGATACCGTGAAGTATCCTCATCCCCGCGTCGGGAGCAATTACCAAGTGTGGCCGCTATACAACATGGCATGTGGAGTCGACGACCATGCGATGGGCATCTCGCATGTGATTCGCGGCAAAGAGCATCTGACAAACATGGAACGGCAGAAGTACCTCTACAAGTACTTGGGGTGGCAATACCCAGACGCGATCCACTACGGCAGACTACATGTCGTTGGAGTCGATCTTAGCAAATCAAAGATGATGCGGGCACTCGAAGAAGGCGTCTACAAAGACCTAAGCGACCCTCGTCTCGGAACCCTGATGGCCCTGAGACGGCGTGGCATCACTCCCCAAGCCATCAGAGGCCTCGTATACGAAGTTGGGCCACGTCCGGTCGACGCAACCATCAGCTGGGAGAACCTTTACGCTGCCAACCGCAAAATCATCGACCCTATCGCACGCAGGTTCTTCTTCATCGATAACCCCATAATCGCCTCAATCTCCGGAGTGAAGAACGATCGAACGGCCAAGCTTCCTATCCATCCGGACCACCCTGAATGGGGCACAAGAGAGATCACTGTTAATGTCAAGGATGGCATATGTCGTCTATTGCTTTCGAAAACAGATCTGGGCATCCTGAAACCGGGAGCCACAGTGCGACTAATGGAACTATTCAACCTCAAAGTGATCCAGGCAAGCCATGATTTGGTGACCGCTGAACTGCATAGCGAGACATACGCCGAGTCCAAGAAAGTGAGCGCACCACTAGTGCATTGGCTTCCAGAACACCGCAACTGTAGAGCCACGGTTGTGATGCCGAACGCTGAGAGAATCGACGGCTTAGGCGAACTTGCTTTAGCGACCTGTCATGTGAATGAACCTATTCAACTCGTTAGATTTGGGTTCGGGAGAGTCGACGCTGTTGCTCAAGAATCTGTAGTGATCTGTTTTGCGCACGAATAGGGCAAGCGAAACCGACGAATTTCAACGGCTTGCCTGCTTTCTCTCTTGATGCGCGTAGCAACGAGTATTGGGTCACCTTTTATAGGAGTCTCCGCTATTATAGGCACAGTATACTGGAGATCTTACTGCGTGAATGACGGGAGGGCTCTGTAGCTCGCGCCGATTATCGCGTCAAGTATTATCTTTTGTATAACTAGAGAATAGGGACGGTGGAATGCGAATATGGGTTATGAGAATCGACGGTCTAGTTATGGTGCCCCGAGGCAAATGACGAAAGTCAAATGCTCCGAATGCGGCGCAGAGACGGAAGTACCGTTTGTGCCGACGAGCGG
>CAYGWT010000022.1:0-2224 GCA_964353625.1 uncultured Candidatus Bathyarchaeia archaeon
GGCATACCAGGCTGAACTACCGGCCCTAGTTGCGGATACGAGGAAAAAGCACTTTTAACCTTTCGGAGACCAACTCATAGAATGCATTTCCTGCTCCGTCGATTCACACGCTAGGGTCGATGAAAATGCATAACAATGCGAGAATACCTCTCCTTACGAGGTCTTTGTCGGGAGGAATTCGCATGCCATTCGTAAGCAGCAGAGATGGTGAGACGCAGGGAGTTCTGCGTGCGGCAGAACTGATGATGGTTTCATGCCGCACCGCACCAAAGTCGGGTGGAGTTGACGATATCGAGACATTGCTGGTCACCGGAGACGAGAAAGACAAGATTGCAGAAGAGATGGAGAAGATCGGCGACGAGCGAAAGATCGACGGCTTCAAACGTGACGCTGCCAATCTGAAACGATCCGAGGCTCTTCTGCTCGTAGGTGTGAATGGCAAGAGGAGTTTCGGTTTGTCCTGTGGGGCATGTGGGCACTCTACATGTCAAGAGTTTGACGCAGCGGCAAGGATCACAGGCCTTGACTTTGAGGGACCGACCTGTGTCTTCAAGTCGATTGATTTGGGAATTGCTCTCGGCTCCGCTGTGAAGATGGCAAGCGATCTCAATGTCGACAATCGGATCATGTATCGTGCGGGAACAGCTGCCAAACGACTAGGTCATCTCGCGGGATCAAGTGTTGTTATGGGTATTCCGATCTCTGTCTCGGGGAAGAGCATCTACTTCGACAGAAAGTGGCCAAAGTGAAACCTAGAAGAAATCATGCTCCATTTCAGGATGCCATCACGAAGACACATAGCCTTTAACATCAGGGAAGTTGTTATGTCCTCTGTCCCAACCTATTAGCTAGTCAAGGTGAGTCGTTGTGGCTCGATCATCCTCCGGGTTGACCTTGGAAGGTCGGTTGGTGATGGGGATAGCGATGCTATTTATGGGGACTGTTGTGGCCATGGTGACTCCAATACAGCCTCGCACCATTACAGAAGTTGGCGGAGGCTCGGGCAGTTACGAGGTGAAGACATACACGGTCCTTGAATCCCAAATCCGAGTGCAGATACTCTGGACTGTCTTTGTCACCATCGCTTGCATCGGACTAGCCACCACGACACTATCGTTGTACGGGCTAATCGAGCCTCAAATGCGAGCGGCCATTACCATGAAGTCTGTTCCGGCGCCAGAGAATGCCTGTCCTATTTGTGGGCAAGACCTGACCCTTGTTAAGCACTACCGACGATGGTATTGCTGGAAATGCGGGAAGTATCGGCAACCTCTGGTAGTGTGTGAAGCGTCTCCAAACTAAGTCGCGGAAAGTGATTGGTAGAACTTCTTTCCAAATAGGTTTGTGCGTTTGAACGCGTGCCGTGCTGCTATTCTCTCGTCAGACATATCCCCAGTCTGGCGTCGTTTCAATCTTCTATTGCATGATTGGACTGCTGACGATCTAGCGCTTTTCAAAATCCGTGGCTTGATTCGACGTGGAGTAGCCCTAAGGCTTGTGGTTAGGTTGTAGAATGACTTGGGTGGGAATGTTGAGGGCCGCCGCCGGGATTTTCCCATCGCAAGTGCGATGCTTTGAACCCGGCCTCTAGGGTCCACAGCCCTATACGCTACCAAGATCCGCGGAATAGCATTCCTCTACGTTACGGCGGCCATCAGCCCAAGGGGCGGTTGCACCCTGCTAATTGGCTTTTCGCAGCGGTCGCTTTCGATGCTCTCTTCGGCAGCACGCAGATGATTCATGTAAGAAATGCGAGTCAATCACCGAAGCGAGCTTCGGAATGACTGAGGTTGCAGATGGTTCGAGAATACGCAGTAACGAGAGTTGACGTAACTCTTTTAAGGGGTCGAGCTGCCCTTTCGAGTTTACGTTCAGCATTTCAGTGATTGGGAGGTGAACAGTGCTTGGCAGAAAAACAAGACATTGCGGGTCCCTCGCCGGGTCGTATGAGTGGTGTCCCACCGAATACTGTCCTGATCGGCAAGAAGGAACTCATGGCCTATTGCACCGCGATTGTGATGCAGGCGAACACGGGCAGTGGCGATATTTCAGTGAAGGCTCGAGGGAGAGCCATCTCTAAGGCAGTCGATGTTGTTGAGGTCTGCAGGAGACGCTTCTTCGAGGGTAAGCTGGAGATCGCTGATGTCCTGATCGGCACAGAGGTAATCGCTAGTGAGGGACAGTCCAGAAACGTTTCGACAATCGAGATTAAGTTGAAGAAGCG
>CAYGWT010000023.1:0-1626 GCA_964353625.1 uncultured Candidatus Bathyarchaeia archaeon
TGCCGGGCCAGATGACCTCGAATCTGGAGTTGAAGCACATAAACGCCTGTAACAGATACTGCTCATTGAAATAAAGCTGGTTCTCGAAGTAGACCCGGGGATAAGACTTCGGCAGACTGATGTCATGGACGTGCACAAGGACGCCAGGTGCCAGGCGGGGCAGAATCTCGCAGTATTCCAGCTGAACGTCGCCTCCTGATCGAAGAACATGGGACGAGTCGATGAATAGAATGTCGCCCGATTGGAGCGAGGCAAACAACTCCAGCCCCACATTCTGAACCTTGCTCTCAATCAACCGGGTTAGGCCAGACAATCCTCTCTTTAGCGCAGCGCTTGGGAAGGGTTCTATCGCCGTAAGAGTTGGAGCTAGGCCGGTCTCCTCGCGGTTTCGCACACTTGCCGCCGCTGCTAACAATGTGGAGTTGCCTGCGCCAATCTCAATGATGTGCTTTGGCCTGAAGTGCCGAATGAAAATGTAATAGACGTGGGCATCGATGGCCATGAAGGAGCCATTGATGAGATAGAACTGAGTTTGGTCCGGCGATGATCTATCGATGGGGAAAGCTTCTCTGAATTCACCGAGGTAGAGAGGAAATACGTCCTGGAGAAGATCGAGGGCGTATCTGTCATTCATATCAATGCCAACTAAATCAGAACGTCTCTGCCAGAAGGCATCGTCTAGATCAGCCTTTTCTGGAATCGGCGAGTCATAGTGTTCCCTCAGGAGATGAAAACCAAAGGTATAGAACACGCGATACGCAGCGTCATAGAGAAGGCGCTTGCCAGATTGAACCGACCTCATTGATCTCTAACGGATGACCTGTCCAGTGGCCTCTTCATGCCAGTAGTTCTTCCTCGAACACAACCTTATCTTCGACCAGGAGCCTGTACTTCTTTAGCAACTTGACCAATTCAGCCTTAGCCATAACATTGTCTGCCGAACTATACTCATCCTCCAGTGTCTTTCCAGTCACCTTCGGCAATCGAAGCTCAGGAAGCATCGGGATGATAACATAGTATTCCCCTCGCTCGACGGTACGATGCGCTTCTTCTTCTGAAACTAGGATCTCATGTATCTTCTCACCGGGCCGGATGCCGGTAACAGTTGTCTTGATGGGGCGGTCTCCTATAAGCACTTCTGCGATATCGATAACCCGGGCTGATGGCACGCGCGGGATAAACGTTTCCCCCCTATTTGCCTGCTTCAATGCAGCAAAGATTGTGTCTACAGCCTTATCCAGGCTTAGAAGAAAACGCGTCATATCAGCCGTAGTGATGGTAACTGGGCCACCGCTGCGAATCTGTTCGTGGAAAAGCGGGATCACGGAGCCGCGGGAGGCAAGCACATTCCCATAGCGCACGCAAATAAACCGCGTATTTGGACAATCCATGTTGGCCTGAACAAAGATGCGCTCTTGGATTGCCTTTGTCATGCCCATGACATTCACCGGTTTACATGCCTTATCGGTGGAAATGCCTACTACTGTTTCGATAGGGAGTCTATTCTCACGAATGGCTTGAACCATGTTCTCGGGGCCTATGATGTTAGTTTGCACTGCCTCGAAGGGAAAGTACTCACATGATGGCACTTGCTTGAGAGCAGCCGCGTTAAACACAACATCTGCA
>CAYGWT010000024.1:0-9197 GCA_964353625.1 uncultured Candidatus Bathyarchaeia archaeon
CTTCGAGCCCTCTTCTAGTCTATGAAGCTGCCTGTTCCCAGAATAGATGGTGCATGAGGTAGAATGCGGCGATTCCGCTATACGGAGCAAATTTCTTGGTCAGGATGTTACTGACCTCTTCTGAGGAGACGTTTCTTTCTCTAAAGTAGATTTGCGATACCGCCCGCCTTATTCCTAGGTCATCAGCTGGAAGGGAATCCACGCGACCCATACCGCGTACAAGTGTATACTTCGCAGTCCATTCGCCAATTCCTCGGAACTTTGTCAGTTCAGTTACAACTTGCTCGTCATCCATTCGTGACAGCCCGTTTAAGTTGAACTCGTCGTTCGCGATTTTCTTGGAGACCTCGACTATGTATCGCGCCTTGGCAGCACTTAGGCTGACCTTCCTCAACCCAGCAGTTTTAGCTTTTGCGAGTGACTCTGGCGTTGGAAAACCGTAGAATGTTATTCCCTCTCGAGTTATCATGTTGCCATATCTCTGTACAAGTCGTGAACGAATTGCGATTGCGGCGTAAAGCGAGATCTGCTGTTCGGTAATCGCGATGATAACAGATTCAAAGATGGTCGGGGGGCGTATCGGCCTGAGGCCTCTAAGCTTCTTCGAAATATTTCTCATGGCCAAGTCCTTTCTTGCGATTGCATAGAACTGGTCGAAGTCAAATGTCGGCTCGAACATTGATCGGAGCACGTGTTTCACTGCAAAGATTTCGGAATCGTTGTTCAACAATGGATATGTATGCACAGACAGTCTTGGATGCTCTATCGTTCCTCTCGATGAAACTGAGACGAGAAGCGGATTCTTGTTTGTTCGAAGGACTCTCATGTAGACGTTGTTTTCATAGAGGTCTGGCAGGCTGTTCTGGAAGCGTGAGTGCATCTGAGCGCTCTTCTGAAAGTCGAATGGTGGTTTGGGAAGCATTGTAAAGGACATGTATATTCTGCTCGAACTGTTCGCGGCAAGTCGTGTGATGCTCGACGATGAATCAGGGCCGGGACAATGTGCGTTCTTCTTTGCGTGGGATTTCTGCTACACAGTGCGCGTGAATAGTCTGTATTTTCCTTCTCCACTCAGTTCGTCCACGATTCTCTTTGCGAGGACTTTGACTGGAGCAGAAGTTTTTGTTCTCTCTTGGATGTCTTTGAAGCTTGTGAATGGTTTCTTTTCTCGAGCGTTAACGATCTGCCACATTGACTTCTTTCCGATTCCTGGAAGTAGTTCCAGAGCGTGCATCCTTGGTGTGACCGGCTGTGAGACATTGAAGAACCCTACGAATCTTTCCTCTTGATGTCTGATGAGTGTCTCGAGCACAGGTTGCATTTCCGCTTTGGCGCTCGCCGTAAGTTCTTGGTAGCTGACTCTTCCCATTACGCGTTCGATTTTTTCGCGTCGTTCTTGTCCGACGTAGATTCGTTCAGGAGGTGTCGCAACAGCGCCTTGCTTCAGTTCCGCTTCGAGAAGCGTGAAGTACGTCTCTCCGATGACTTGAACCGTAGGAGTCGCCACGTGTCTCGGTCTCTCGGGGGAGGGTCTACCGTAGCTAAGGAAGTCAAGCACGTAAGCATACTCCTCATAGAGCCTAGGCCGGAGAGCGTCTTCCTTGTTTTGACGATCACTTGAAGCGCCGTATCTCTCATGACTGCCTCTTGATTCCATCAAGAATCACTTCGCGATTTGATTCCTGCGTCCTGCGGGAACTAACAGTCGAGCAAAATGTCCTCTGCGAAGTACTCAGGGGTTGGCAGAATCAGGAACGTCTTCCTGGACGCAGACATGGGTTGCTCTTCCTGAGGAGAGTGTCGTCTCGTCGCGGTCAAAAGTCTTTCGGGAAACTCATCTATGGAGGTGCTTGAAGTGGTCTGGTGACATACAGGGGCCGTGCAAAGATCATATTGGCTGGATGGTATGATTCACACGTTCAGGGTGCCTTGTATGGCGTTAGTGTCTTCAGGACGTCTTCCAGTTGTTCGGTGGTGAAAACTCGGCCCTTTGTGGACAGTACGGTCCTGATCTCTTCTATTGATGAGGGCATGCAGTTCGCGATCTGTATTGCGTCCTTGCGGTCCAGTTTGTGTTTCTCGGATAAGTCTCGTAGCAGCTTCTCGGCTTTGCCTGGTGGGATCTTGGAGAATTTGATGGTGTAATCGCGGGTCCTCCTCTGGAACTCGCCCAGTTCGTCTTCGCTGGCTTTCTCGAGAATCCTTCGGGCCTCAGCCGTTGCGATTGGCTTAGCATCGATCAGTTTTCGCGGCAATCCGTATCAACTACTCTCTATGTGTTCAGGCCTGGCTATCACGGTGCGTGTCTGTTTTCCTACGGTGACTTCGATGATGTAGCTTCGTCCTCTCTTTGCCTTGATGACCCCTATTCGGCCGTGATATCGACGGTGCGGCATGCCCTTGTGCACGCTGGAGTCGATTCTTATCATGATCTTGTCTCCTGGGTTGTAGGTTCTGAGGAGGCGACTTAGGCCGACTTTTCCTTTCTCTCGAGGCTTCTTTCGGAAGAGATTCCGAGTCCTTGATCTGTAGCCTTTTGAACGTCTCACCAAGGTACTTAGTGCTCCTAAACGTTGTTTTGGATGGTTCTATTAGCAGACCTCAAATGGGCTATTTAAGCATCCCAGAACCTGTCGGAGCTACATCTGGAATGGTAGCCGTTTCATCATCGCGCCTGGTCGGCGTTTGAGGCTTTTCATCATTTTCTTCATCATCGTGTACTGGTTCACGAGTTCCTTGACTTCCTTCTCAGTCCTTCCTGATCCTCTCGCGATTCTGCGGGCTCTTGAAGAGTCTATGATCTTTGGCTCCTCGACTTCCTCTCTTGTCATAGATTGGATCATGACACGCCAAGCGTCCATTTTTTCTTCAGCGTTCTCCATCGCGTCGTCGGAAACATTGTATGCTCCAGGTAGCATACCGAGGACCTTCTTGAGTGGGCCCATCTTGCGGACCGCCTCAAGCTGATCATACATGTCTTTCAGATTGAAGCGTCCTTCAAGCATCGCACGTGCTTTCTTCTCGGGTATCTTGATCTCAGCCTCGCGAACCTTCTCAACCAGCGATGCAACATCGCCGATACCGAGGATACGACCGACGAAGTTGGAGGGAACAAACTGTTCAATATCGTCGATTCCCTCGCCAACGCTAATGAACTTGATCTTCGCCCCGGTCGCAGCTACCGCTGAGAGTGCGCCACCGCCCTTTGCTGTTCCATCAAGTTTCGTTACCAAAATCGATCCAATGTTGGTCGCTTCGTTGAACGCCTTGGCTTGCGCCGTTGCAGCTTGTCCTATTGATCCATCCACCGCAAGAATGATCTCATTGGGTTTTGCCAGGTTCGCGAGCCGCCTCATCTCATCCATCAGTTGGGTTTCATTCTTGTGCCTGCCCGCAGTGTCGACTATGATGAGATCCTCTTTCTCCTTCTCAAAGTGAGAGAAACCTTCCTTGACAAGTTTCTCAGGCGAGGGATTCTTCGGGTTCCCATACACCGGAATCGAGACTTTGCTTGCCAACTGTGCGAGTTGTTCATAGGCTCCCGGACGGAAGTTGTCTGCACAAATAATTCCGACGCGTAGTGCTCTCTTCTGATAGAATCGTGCAAGTTTCACCGCGGCCGTTGTCTTACCGGTTCCTTGAATCCCCACAAGCATGATGACCTGAGTCTTCCCCGGAGGTATAGTTGTCTTCGGCGCTTCCTCTCCGAGGAATCTTGTCAGTTCCTCATAGAGGACTTTTATGACGTGTTCTCGTCTTGAGATGCCGGGTGGAAGCTTCTCTTCAATCGCTCTCTTCTCGACGTTACGGGAGATTTGAAGTACCAGTTCCACATTCACGTCCGCCTGCAGCAACGCGCGCTGCAGGTCTTTGACGAGTTCCCTGATCGCCTTCTCGTCAACGATTGGGAGTCTCAGCAGTTTCCGGACCGTGTCGCCGAGTGATTTGCTGAGGTCTCCTAACGCGCTCAATTGCGCAATCTCTCCGAAGGGTAAGGGTTGTGTGGTCTTGAAGTCTGGTCACTTATAGCCTCTTCATCTTTGCAGTTCTTTCTGTGATTCATGCCTCTAATTTCTCCTGTCACCGATTCCGTCGGGGGATGGATAGGTTCATTATTTGGTGAAGTCACTTCTCACATAATCTTGTCATAGGTCGAGCGCGCTTGTCAGATGATGTGAAGGTCGTAGAGAAAGGAACGATTCCCAAGAAGTTCACGCTCATCAATGGTCTACCCGATGTGGGTCTAGTCGGTTTGGTGGCGGCATCGCACATCGTATCTTCGCTTAAGATGGAAGAGGTAGGTTCCATAGAGTCAGACCTATTCCCTCCGATGATCGTACTCCACGATGGTCTTCCGAAGTCACCGATTAGATTGTTCGCAAATCAGTCGCTGGTTGTGATAATGGCGGAGACCGCCATTCCCGCATTGCTGACAAGATCAGTGGCAAATGCCATTGTGAACTGGGCTGCTTCGCATAACGTAGAGATGATGCTCTCGATCGGCGGGATGGCCGTGCAGAATCGCCAAGACATTGACGTGCCAAAAGTCTTCGCAGCTCTCTCCAACAAAGATCTTGAGAAAAAACTGGGCGATGCGGCGGAAGTATTAAGCGAGGGATACATTGTCGGGGCTTACGCCCTCATGCTTAGAAAATGCGCTGAAATGAATATGCCCGCCATCACGTTGCTTACTCAGTCATTCTACAATTACCCTGACCCGGAGGCTGCTGCTGCTGCACTCAATGCGTTGAATAAGATCCTTGGTTTGAAAGTCCAAACCTCCGACCTTCTTCAAAAGGGCGAGGAGATCCGACTGCGAGCCAAAGATGTCATGAAGAGAACGCAAGCCGAGATGGCCAAGATGGGTAAGTCACAAGAGTACGAGGTTCCAGCCCTGTATGGGTGAGATGAAGAATGTCGCATGATCTGAGAAAACACATTTTGGATGCAGTGGACGAGTACTTCAAGCGAGCCGAGTTCATGGTCGAGCGCGCCTTTATCTCCACCTGGAACGAGGCTGCCCAATGTATCGAGCCGCTCTACAACATTACCGTGGGATCAAACGAGGTTATTGTGACTGTGGATCTACCGTATGTGAATCCTGAGGAAATCAATCTGAAGTTGCCTGCAGACGATACGGTTGAGATTGACGCAAACACTAAACGACGAATAACGTTCGCCGACATGGGTGTGAGGCACAGGGGTGGCCAATTCAAATCCTACCACGCTGTGGTCCATATGCCGGTTCCTGTAGTCGAGTCAGGAATGACTTCAAGATTCAAGCGCGGAGTTCTCGAAATCCGTCTGCCAAGACTCGTCTAGATTGCCTTCTCCAAAGCAGCCAAGCAGGCCATTGGGAAGAGCGTCGCTGCGTCTCCTATCACAGTCGTGGTGCGACTGTTCGGCTTGATTTTTCCCCAGCTCACAGCTTCATCCAGTGGCGCTCCGCTGAGTCCGCCCGGTTCGGGTCGGTCCATAGTAAACTGGACTGCTGCGTCAAGCCCACCGCGAAACGTGTTAGCGAGCAGAGTAAAGTGCTTCGGCATACCGCCCCCCAAAATGACGAGCCCGATCTTCTTGCTCTCGTACGTCAGCTCGACAATCTGACTGAAATCACGCATGGGATTGAGATAGAGGGTATTGAGCTGTCCGAAAGTCCAAAGGTCGATACCAAACATCGAATCATGTAATCCGGGGCAAAAAATCGGAACTTTGCTTTGGGCAGCATTCCGGAGAATTGAGGCTGGATCTTTGATTTGGTTGCCGATCTCGCGCAGCAATTCCCAAGGTGCAATGTTGCGCCTCTTATCTTCAGCGATCTTAGACACTGCCTTGTGAGTGAATTTTTCCAGCGCGTTTATCGCCCGTTGAGAGACATACAGGTCATATATTCTATGCAGGCCTCGGCGGTTCAGTTTTCGGTCGTCAGAGTCTTCCGCTCCGATCTCATGTCGGTGGCCTAGAGCCTCTATGAGGTCATGCGTCACATTAGCACCTGTCATGATAAGTGCATGGATTCGTCGACCAGTAACTAGGTCGCTCACTAACTCACGCAGTCCGGCTGGGACCATAGGCCCTGCAATTGCCATCATGTTTGTGTACCTAGTGTCGCTGAACATCGTAGCGAGAATTTCCACGGCTTCAGCGAATCTTCTAGGTCCTAATACTCCCGAACGGCGCATCTGGTCTGAAACTTCGCTTAGCGTCATGCCTGCCCTGAGTTTCATATGCCTAACATAGGGCATGAAGATGCCTCTTCAGTGAGTTGTCCGCGGACCAGTCTGATTCTAGCCTTTGGTTCTCATAATCTTCTTCTTGCCGAGCATTTCCCAGTATTCTATCTCAACGCCAGGTGCCAGTTTTGATTTGACTTCCTCATCATCTGGCAGGGGCGTTTCGAATGTTTCGTAAGATTGCAGGTCCATAATTTGAACGGAGCCAGGCTGTACCGAGATGATTTGCCCAGTCTTCTTGTCAATCATCGGCACCTCTAGTTTTCCATCGACGGGGCTCATCACGTTACGTTTCTGGCCTGTGAGGACGCCAATTGCGACGATCCTTGCTTTCGCGGAGCCGTGCTTGCCGTGTAGCGTTATTCGCGCTACATTCCGGGTTTGCTCTTCTCGTACTCCACGATCTTGCAGGGTTCGCCTTCGATTACAACGTATTGTCCGATCTTCAATGAGCCTACATCGACTGGTTTGCTCAACGCGGGTTCCTCAATCCTATGCAGGTTGACTAGGCGGCACTACTAAAAAGCTTCCGAGAACAAGCTCATGATCAAATTCTTTCCGAGTGAGGCATATGTCTAGGAATCGGTCGGATTCGCTGCGTGCGATGATGCCATCATTTTCCGAAGCGGCTTGCATACCATAAATAGTGGGTGCGATCTTTAAGATATGCGAGCGGCCCTGTTTTGGTCACCAAAGTTGGTCTCGTTTCTAGACTCGACGAAGATGCTGCCCTGAAAGTCGCGTTGAGACTCTACAAGAACATGACTAAGAAAGGGATCAAGGTACTGCCTGAGGAGCAGCTCGCCCAGATTGCAAAGCTACCTGGAGGCGTCTCGTTCTCAAAGATGGATGCTGACTTAATCGTTACTGTCGGCGGAGACGGGACCGTTCTCAAGACTTGCATGTCCATTCCGAGAGCTGAGACTCCAATATTGGCAGTCAACATGGGCAGGAGGGGATATCTCACAGAAGTCGACCCTGAGGGTGCAATGCATGCCGTTGAGAGTTGCATCAAGGGTACCTGCAAGAAGGAGGAGCGGGCGAAGCTCTCCGCGACTGTCGAAGGAGAAAGTCCCATCGATGGATTGAACGAAGTTGTGATATCTTCCGGAACTCCATCGAAGATGCTTCACTTCAAGGTATCAGTCGACTCATCGCAGCTGGAGTTTCGCAGCGACGGCCTTATTGTATCGACACCGACAGGATCAACGGCGTATTCTCTCTCCGCGAACGGCCCGATCATGGACAACTCTGTGGAAGCCTTTGTCGTGACGTTCATCTGTCCTCTTGAACATCTCACACCTCTGATTGTGTCCATGGAGAATAGAATCAAAATCGAGTTAATGGCTCCCAAATTGAAGGGAACACTAGTTGTGGACGGACGAGTCCAAAGGGAATTACAGCCCCAGACATCAGTCACGGTCACTCGATCATCTCACAAGGCAGTATTTGTCCGCCTTGGGCCAATTCGCTCCCTTAGAGGCCTCATGCGTCTTCGTCCAGTTCCAAGAGACAATTAGTGACACTTCACTCAAGCCTTATTTGAGCGGAATGCCGTCGGCTTTCTACGTGAGCTCTGTCTCTGGAGCTTTGGATAGCGGCGATTGATTGGATCTACCAAACGAGAATAGGGTGAGAGTCCTAGTCCTCGACACTTCGGCTCTAGTTATGGGACTAGACCCATCTGGGCTTAACATGCCTACGTACTCAGTCCCAAGCGTCATGGAGGAATTGATTCCAGACACCCTACCTCACACTAGGTTCAGCGCATCCATGAACGCAGGTCGTCTGGTCGTCCAAAGACCAACCCCATCTTCCATGAAAGCCACACAGGAGACTTCATCAAAAGTAGGCGATGCCAACGTACTGTCAAAGGCGGATACTGAAGTCATCGCCCTCGCAATAGATCTGAGAAACAACGGACTATTCCCAGCGATTGTCAGCGATGACTACGCAGTTCAGAACGTATCCGAGACTTTGGGAATAGAACACGCTTCACTCACAAATTTCGGTATAGCGCGCAAGTTCGATTGGATCTACTATTGCCCCGCCTGCTTCAGAAGATATGGAATAGAAGATGCAGGTCAGGCGTGCAGGATATGCGGGACCCGCCTGAAGAGGAAGGTTGTGAGGAAAGAGAATGCCACTAGGAAGGTTGGCCGCAACCAAGCGTAAGAAGAGGAGCTACAGGCCCTATCAGATGAGTCTGGTCTTACGTGCGTAGTGGAACAGATACAGTTGAACATAGCCTGCCCATGGCCCGTATCGTTCTCGGAGAAATTTTGCGACCTTCTCGGTGCTGACATTGGCGCCGTGAAAATACATTTTTCGAACTATCCTATGGATCCATATGTCCACCGGAGCAGCTTCGGTTTTTCCCAAACCGTAGAGTAGAAAACAGTCAGCCACCTTCGGTCCGATTCCAGGCAACTCCATCAGCACCGCCTTTGCTGCTTCGTAGTCTTGGCGACGCAGTTCCTCCAGGTTGAGTTCTCCATCTCGGACTCTGCGAGCGGCTTCGATGACATACTTCGCGCGATATGTCAGCCCAGTTCTCTTAAGATCTTGTTCACTGGTGGCTGCGAGCGCCTCCGGTTTAGGGAAAATGTGGATTGTTGAACCGTCAGTCAATCGTGCGGGTCGGCCGTAAGTGTTTCTGATCAATTTCACCGATTTCGTCCAAAGAACTATCGAGTTATGCTGTGTTGAGATCGAGCTGATCAAACTCTCAAACGGGTTGTTGCCGCGCATTAATCTGAGACCAACAAGTTGTGGAAACGTTTTGGAAACGACATCGCCTTTCTTCTCATCGAACGCTAGGTAGAAGGCATTCAGATCATCGTCAAGTCTCAGAACACTGATTATGTGATCTGTCACAGTTTTTGCGAGGTCTGCGTCGTTGTCATCTGAGGTCATAGTGATCTTGAGGTGGGGTTCTCCTCTAGTCCCGGTCTGACGGATACG
>CAYGWT010000025.1:0-3637 GCA_964353625.1 uncultured Candidatus Bathyarchaeia archaeon
GGTTTGTATTCTTTGGTGGCTGCCAAGAACTTCCTGAAGCAGTCTTCCGATCCGTGAATATCAGTCGCATAGAATATCCTAGTACGAGCCATCTCAAGCGTGCCTCCCTTGGAGTTTGATTATGAAGAGGGGGCAGGCCGGAGTAGGCGAGTTCGCCTACTCTGGCGGAAGTTGCTTGAAGGAGAGTTCTAGCGGTATTCCCTTGCGATGGTACAAAGATGAAACGTAGTAGAGGATTATCCCCAGGATGAAGAGACCTATTGTGAACTCCATCGTGGAGGGATCAATGGTTCCCACCATTGCTGGTGAGACGCTGGCATATCCGATCCAGATTGATATCAGCAAAGTGACAAAGCCGAGTATTGTGATTACAGGAACGGGGCCGACCTTCATCTTGACAACCTTGGGTGAAGCCTCGAAGATGTCTTTGCGTCTCCATGGGAAGATCATTCCAGAGATTGAGGCTATTGCTTGCATGATCATCCATCCGAAGACGGCGTAGGCGAAAAGGCTAGTCCAAGGAGTCCACAGCCAGATCGCAGTCATTATGACTGTAACGATACTCACGACAATCAACGCTACATACGGCGATCCGTACCGTGAGTCCACCTTCGAAAGTGAAGTTGGTGCAACTCGATCAAAGGACCACGCGAACAGAAGACGCACACAGACGAAGATGTACGTCATCGAGGATGAGAGGGTCATCATTGCGAAGCCAAACAGTGCGATGCCATAAACTAGAGGTGAGGATGTCGCGAAGTAGAACAGGTACTGGAAGAACGGCGGGGCCGCCAACGTGTAGGCAGGGTCGCCCGTTCCGAACAAGAACGCAAGCGAACCAATGAGCTGTGAACCCATAGTGTAGTATGTCGTGGCATAGATGACCCACATTATTGCACCGAAAAGTATCACGCTCACAGGTATCGCGAACAGCTGTGACTTCTGGACTTCCTTGATCTCTCCAGACATGTACACGGACGAGTTGAAGCCCAAGAAGTTCATGAAAGTGAAAGCCAAGCCTAGGAGCGTTGCAGACCAGAGCATCCCACTCGGATATCCGCCCGCAGTCGCGATCGAGATGACCTCATCGTAGTCCATCCCGGACATGGCGTTGAAGTTGGCTTTGAACCCGTCTGGGCCGACATAAAGCAATGTAGAGACATAGGCTACAACGCCGATTACGATCAGTACGAAGAAGATCCAGAAGGCCTTGTGCGTGGCTTTGGCTCCTCGTGAAATGATTACTGCCGAGATGAAGAAGAAAATCACCGAGAATGCAAAAATGAATTCCGGTGTAACTACGACGGCCGCGAGGTCAGGGTATCCTCCCACCTCGAGAATCGGGCCAAGCGCGTATTGGGTGAACCAGGGCATGTAGGATCCGGCAATCCCGAGGATAGCCACGAAGAAGAAGAAATTCATACCAAATCCTATGGCTGGGTGAAGGACACGACTAACCCAAATGTAGTCTCCTCCGGACCGGGGCATCGAGGCTGAGTAGATCGCGTAGAAGAGTCCGATGGGGATGGAAATCAACGCACCTATGATGGCGGTTATTGGAAGATCTGTTCCTGGGTAGGTCAATAGTGCCCAAATACCGTAAACGAAGACCGCCGTAGGCGCCATGAAAACAACGTTGTAAATCATTGCGTCCCATGCGGACAGTCGCCGTATCAATCCTGAAGTTCTTCTTGCATACACGAGCGGTTCTTTGTTGGATTCCGAACCTGCACTACTCAAGAATGATCACGTACACTTTGTCGCCGCTGTCTAACTTGATAAAGCTTGTCAGAAAGCAGGCTTATGTGCGAGCTGAAGCAAGCCGCCTCCCAATCGTTTGCGCAGGAGCCGCAGACATGTCAAACCTAACTGACACAGCAATTCTCGAAGACGCAGTCCGCATCGTGAACCAAGCCCAAGAAGCTGGTCTGACAGTTCGCCTCCTAGGCGCATTGGCGGTGAGAGTTCAAGCTGGTGCACATGCAGACCTTTTCTATCGACTTGACCGACTAGGCTCCGCAGGAAGAACCTTCACTGACATAGACCTAGTTGCCTACAGTAAGCAACGCTCGGGTCTACACAAGTTCTTGGAGAACACACTCGGTTACAAGCTTGATCAGTACGCGGTCCTCATGCATGGTCGTGATCGCATGATACTGCATCATCCGGAAGGGAAATACTCGATCGACGTTTTCTTTGACAAGCTACGTTACAGCCATGAGGTCCATTTTGGTTCAAACCCCAGCGACGGGAGATTATCCTTGGATCCGGTCACCATCTCACCGACTGACATTGTCCTCGAAAAGATCCAGATCCATGAGATAAACGAGAAAGACATCAAAGATCTCGTGACCTTGTTCGCATCATGTGAGGTCTCTGATCAAGAAGGGCGAAGCAAGATCAGTCGGAAACATATAGGGAACATGCTCGCCGATGACTGGGGATTCTGGCAGGACGCCAACTCCAACCTCGAAAAGGTCAACCACTTTGCACAGAAATACGAGGAGGATGGCAAGCTCGACTCTGAGCTGCTCAAGACCATCTTAGAGAGAATCAACGATCTGAAGAAGACAATCGACGAGACACCGAAAACCAAACAGTGGAAGAAACGTGAGAAAGATGGCATAAGAAAGAAGTGGTGGAATGACGTTGAGGAGCGTTCCCGCTAGGAGCCCTGGGTAGACATGAAGAGAATAGCCAAGAAAGCTGCTGAAAGGATGACGCAGCAGGGCGACTGCGTCTTTGGACCGAACATTAAGCCAGTCGCTTCCGTCTTGCCAGACGAAACAATTGAGATTGAGACCTACGATTGCTTCGGGAACAGCGTTCGACCTGAGCGCGATTGGAAGAGCCTTCTGGAGTCAGGGGAAGAAATATTCGAGAACCCAGTCACCGGCCCGATCTATGTAGAGGGAGCGGAGCCCGGAGATACGCTTGTAGTAGATGTTGTGGGCATCGAAGTTGGAGAACGCGGCATCACTGCTCTCGTTCCCGGCTTCGGTGTCCTCGAAGGGTGGTTCACTCAAGTTCCTCCACTGTCGAAGTTCAGCAAAGTCAAAGACGGGCATGTGGATTTTCCCGTAAAGGGCAGATCGATCAGGATACCAGTGCGACTAATGATCGGAACGATCGGAGTGGCGCCTGCAACGGAAACACTTGCAACTGTGACTCCTTCACGACATGGAGGGAATCTAGACACTCCTGATGTTACCGTGGGGAATCGACTCTATCTGCCCGTCAATGTGAAGGGAGCCCTGTTTGCGCTTGGAGACGTTCACGCTAGTCAAGGCCATGGCGAAGTCTGTGGAACAGGCGTGGAAGTCCCCGCCCTTGTCAAAGTCAAGTTTGGTGTATTGAAGGGCAAGAGAATCGAGTGGCCGAGAATTGAGTCTCCGGATGAAATAATGACAGTCTGCTCTGCCAGACCACTGGACGATGCAGCCAGGCTTGCCGTTCGAGAGCTGATAAGACTACTCGTAACTGATTATGGAATGGAAGAGTACGACGCCTACATGCTACTTAGTGTCGCGGGCGATCTTGAGATCTCACAGATTGTTGACTCACTGTACACCGTCGTTGCGAAGATACGGAAGCAACTGCTCTCACAAATGAAGTGACATCAATCACTTTGGATATC
>CAYGWT010000026.1:0-3275 GCA_964353625.1 uncultured Candidatus Bathyarchaeia archaeon
CCGTGGTGGTCCCAGCCTCGACTCTAGTAGGCATCTCATCGATCGACTTTAGTGCCTTGGCTAGTGCGCCTGTCTCTGCAACCATGGTGTCGAAGCCTGCTTTTCGCAGCGAGGACACAAACTCTCTTAGCTCGGGGACAGGGGTTCCGGATTGGAGTCGGTTGAGCTTCTCCGCGGCTTCATTTGCTGTCTTGCCAAACAGTATCTTCTCAATCACTAAGCCATCTTTGTCGATGGCGAAGACTCCTGCGGGCGCTTCTACAACATGGATATCCACTTGTGTTCATTCTCCTTGAACTATCGCGATGTTATCGACAATTGGTCGCCATAGGACGTAGGCGGTGTCGAGATAAAGCCTTACTGACATAAAGTGGACGGAGCGTTAATAGCCAAAACTTGGTAGTCCTGTCCAGAATGTGACGTGGTGGAGTCTATGAGTGCCCTATCAACAGAGATCGCCGGAGTGAGACTGAGTAATCCGACTATGCTTGCATCTGGGGTTCTGGGCGTTTCTGGTCAGACGCTGAAACGGGTCGTTGAAGCGGGTGCGGGCGCCGTCGTTACAAAGTCCTCAAGCTTGAAACCGCGTGAGGGTAATCCAGGTCCCACGATTGTGGAGCTTCCAGTCGGTCTTTTGAATGCGATCGGCCTCGCGAGTCCTGGAATCATGATGATGGAAGACGAAATTGCTGAAGTGAAGAGGTCTGGGGTTCCCGTCATAGTCAGTGTATTTGGTTTCTCGGCTTCTGACTATTCGAAATCAGCGCGGATCGCGGAGACATTTGGCGCCGATGCTATCGAGTTGAATATTTCATGTCCACACGTGTCTGGAGTATCCGAGATCTGTCAGGATCCAAGGATCGCAGCCAAGGTCACTCGGAGCGTGAAGAGGCGAGTTGGGATTCCAGTCTTTGTGAAGCTTTCTCCGAATGTTGCGGACATTGTCAAGATAGGTCGCTCTGTCGAGCGAGCGGGCGCGGACGCAATCACTGCTATCAACACGATCAGAGGGGTGGCGATTGACATACAAGTTCGACTACCTGTGCTATCGGCTAGGATCGGCGGGTTATCAGGCCCTGCAATCAAGCCGGTGGCAATTCGATGCGTGTACGAGCTGGCTGAAAAGGTCAAGCTCCCCATAATCGGGGTTGGAGGGATTACCGGCTGGGAGGATGCTGTCGAGTTCCTCCAGGCTGGCGCAAGCGCGGTCCAGATAGGAACAGCAATTCTTCAGAAAGATCTCAAGGTTTTCTCGGAGGTCGTTGATGGCCTCTCAGCCTATTTGAAAGAGAATGGGTTCACCGGTGTCTCCGACCTGGTCGGCGTCGCTCATTCGAGGTCTTCATAGCTCGAAATCTTCTCGACTCATATGTGACTCTGCCTCCGACAATGGTTGCCAAGACTCTGATCTCGCGTATCTCTTTCAGCGGGATCTGGAGAGGATCGCGATCAAGCACGACCAAGTCCGCAATGCTTCCCTCACGAATCACTCCTTTCAGGTTTTCTTCATGTGTTGCGAAGGCGGCATTCTTGGTGAACATTTCGAGCGCGTCTTGGATCCCGACTCGTTCACCGTAATCACCAGTTGCGGAATTGACCGCCGCGGAGATGCCTTCCAGCGGATCGATTGGTTCAACTGGGCAGTCCGATCCTCCAACCACGGTGGCCCCGCTCTTGAGTAGAGATCTGAGCGCATAGACGAACCTCGCGCGTTCGCGGCCTACTCGGGCTGGAACCCATGGATCAGAAGGTATGAAGTGCGGTTGAACTGACGCGATAACCTTCGCAAGTTTGATTCTCTTGATCAGGTCAGGGTTGAGGACAGATGCATGTTCTATTCGGTGTCTCAAGTTGTCAGATTGTGGAACGGCAAGCTCAGCGTTCTCGATGGCTGTCAGCGCCATCGCGATCGCATGATCGCCAATAGCATGAATCGCAACCTGAAACCCCATACGAGACGCGCATTCGATAATCGTGTTAAGCTCGTCTTGCGAGTGAATCTGGACTCCTTGCGTATCTGGCAAGTCAGAATATGGAGCGTCAAGCGCCGCCGTGCGAGCTCCCAACGAACCATCAGTGAAGACCTTGATGGCCTGGATCCTGAGCATCTCGTCTCCGAATCCAGTTGAGATGCCTATCTTGCTGGCTGAATCAAGCCAGTCGTCTGGAATCAGGACATAGATTCTGGCACGCAGTTCTCCTGCGCGACTCATAGTCTGCAGAACGCGGAGATATTGTGGCTCATCAACGATGCAGTGTATTGACGTCAAACCTGCGGAAACGGCTCTGTGCATTGCCAGCGAGATGGCCTTCCGTAGTTGTCGATCATCTAATCCGGGTATGTGAGAGTGTACAAGGCTCATTGCATTCTCCCGAAACACGCCAGTTGGTTCTCCTGTCTCGTTCTCGTAGTCAATGATTCCTCCCGCTGGGGATTCAGTGGTTCTCGTGATGTTTGAAAGTCGCAGCGCAACGCTGTTTGCAACGCAAATGTGTTCGCATACCCGGAAAACGCATACTGGCTTGTCAGGGACAGCCGCGTCCAAGTCGAATCGATTGGGAAATCTTCGTTCGTGCAGTCTCTCTTGGTCCCATCCGTATCCTAGCACCCATCCATCGACTCGAGTTCTCTTAGATTGTCTTCTCAGCACGTCCTGAATCTCCGAGATTGAAGTCGACTTGCGAAGGTTCGCTCCGGACAACTCGATGCCATAACTCACAAGGTGCGTGTGACAATCAGTGAACCCAGGCAGAACGGTTGCTCCGTCAAGGTTCCAAACTTGCACCTGTCCTTTTACGAGCGATCGTAGCTCTCGATCTGTTCCGATCTTGGCTACCTGTCCGTGCTCGATCGCGAGGGCCCGAGCTCTAGGGCGTCCGCTATCGAGTGTAATAATTTCGGCGTTTAGAAATATGGTATCGGCTTCTCTGTGAGATATCTTGCTAGTCTTCGCTCTCGCTGTGGTGCTTGTCCGCGTCTGACTCGTGTTCCCTCTCGGAATGGATCGCGTCGTATTCTTCCGGCCACTCAATCTTTCCGCCACAGTTGTCGCAGTAGACGGCGCTTAGAAAAAGCTCTTGTTCGCAGTTCTCACAGAAGAACCTCTTCTGCTTTATTTCTGGTTCGGCCATAACGGTCATCCAGTTCCACTTGTCCTGCTAACCAACGGTCCTCTGGACACCTTATGGGTTCTCCACACCGGCCAGCCAAAAACGTCGTCTTTTGGTGTGTGCCTCTAGCAGGCTTGCGTCAAAACTACGTCTAGCTCCCCAAG
>CAYGWT010000027.1:0-2290 GCA_964353625.1 uncultured Candidatus Bathyarchaeia archaeon
AGCTATGTTTCCGCGGGACTGCTAGTGTTGGGAGTCTTCTCAGGATCGGCTCTCTGGTGGCTCTTACTAAGCGGACTGGTTAGCGTTTTTCGAAGTGGATTCGACGCTCACCGATTGCAGTGGGTGAACAAGATCTCAGGCATAATCATATTGGCGTTTGGCGTAATCGCTATCCTAAGCCTGACACAACTCGTAGGTTTGAATTGACTGAGACTATCCTGGATCCGATCCTCAAGAATAGGAACTAACAACCTCGTCCGCGAACAGATCCATGGCTTCGAGCTGCCGTCGTGGTTCGAAATTCACGATGAGATACTCTATTCCTACGTTTCTGAATTCTTCGATCTGACGGCGGACGTCTTCTGGAGTTCCGTAGATCACGAACTCCCTTCGCATCTGCTCTGGAAACTGCTTGTAAGCCTCCGCAATCCTGCTCTCAACCGCCTGTCTATCCTTGTCTATCACGACAGTTCCAAGTTTCGTCTTTAGAATCGAACCGTAATCCCTGCCCGCGACTGTACAATGATCACGAAGAACCGCGAGTTTCTTCTTCACGGTCTCGGGAGAGCCAAAGAGGTTGCAGGCGTCGCCATATTTGGCGACGGTTCTCAAGGTTCTATGTTCTCCGCTGCCTCCGATCAAAATTGGCGGACGCGGTTTTTGGATGGGCAGAGGATTGCAGTATGCTCCGCGGATTTGATAGAACTGGCCGCTGAAATTGGCGGGTTGTTCAGTCCACATTTTCCGGATAACTTGAACAGCTTCGTCAAGGCGCTCTAGACGTTCTTTCGTTGATGGAAATGGAATTCCGTATGCATTGGACTCGTCTTTGTTCCACGCACCCCCTATGCCCATGAATAGTCTGCCTTTGCTCAGGACGTCAAGAGTTGCGCCGATCTTCGCTAAAACTGAAGGGTGCCTGTACACGTTCCCCGTCACGAGTGTTCCGAGCCTGATCTTAGAAGTGAACCCGGCAAGCCCAGACAGTGTGGTCCAGCTCTCCAGCATAGGTTCGTGTGGATCTCCCACATGTTCGATTTGATGAAAATGGTCCATAACCCAAAACGAATCGAAGCCCAGACGTTCAGCCTGTGTGACGACTCGACGCAGGGAATCCACAATTTCGGAGCCTGTCCCATCGTAGGAGAAGTTGGGATGCTGTACACCGAATTTCATTAGACAGCCTCACACACGAAGTGTACTTGGATTCTAATTAGTCAGTTGCTTTAATGATGAGGATTAGAGAAAACGGAATGACGTAACGCCATGGCAGGCGGAGATAATCACTATTCGAACTTGCCGTTGCATAATGAGGCTGGTCTCTAGCGAATTTTTCTCAATCCTTTCGGATACCGTAGTGCCAAGTCTGCGTAGACATCCTTGTATTTGCTCCAAATCTGTTTGTCGGAGTCCGATACATCTCTGATTATTTTCGCTGGAACGCCAACAGCGACTTTTCCATCTGGGATTGAAGCTTTGCTTGCGACGACGGCGCCTTCACCTACGATGCTCCAAACTCCTACTGTTGCGTAGTCGCTTACGATCGCGCCAACGCCTATCACAGCATAGTCTTTGACTGTGCAGTTGTGGAGTATGGCGCCATGCCCGATTTGGACATAATTTCCAACTTCGCATTTCTCGTTCATACGCGCATGTAGAATACAATTCTCTTGCACGCTTGTCTTGTCGCCAATTATGATAGATCCGTAATCTCCTCTAATTCTAGCGCCCGCGCCGATGTAACATTGAGCACCGATCCTGACATCGCCGATAACCTTCGCATCCTCATCAACATACGCTGTCGAGGCAACAGAGGGGACCCGTCCCTCAAACTCATGTATTGTCAAATCATTCCCCGCCTAGGCTGGTCAATTCCCCACTATTTGCGGAGGTAGTCGTCTTTTCCGCTGAGCCAGTCCTCCCTAATCGGGCTGAAGACATCCAGATCCAGAGTCTCCTCAAGAGCCACCGCACTATGTTCAACCGATGATGGGATATGAAGAACTTCGCCCTCGTTCAGCGTCACTTCTTTGTCAGGAAGACGAAGCCTTAGAGATCCTTTGAGAATGTAGGTCATCTGTTCGCTTTCGTGGCTGTGTGGGGGAACAATGCATCCCTTCTTGAGGAAGACCTGGGCAAGCATCACTTTCTTGCCTGTTATCAATTTGCGGGATAGCTTGTCGGTTACCTTCTCCTCCGGAATCTTGCTCCAGTTGTAGTGGCTCATTTGAATCACGCAGAACTGGAAAACTGTTTCACTATTTAAGTCGGGTTCCATCGACAACCATTC
>CAYGWT010000028.1:0-2588 GCA_964353625.1 uncultured Candidatus Bathyarchaeia archaeon
ATGGAACGGATGATCGTCTATCCTGCTCTGATCTGGGCGGTAGGATTCGGCGCCTGTCTAATGGCCTCTTCAGCTTGACTACACGAATATGAGTAGCCGCACAGGAAGCTAACCGAAACCCTGACCAACCCCACCCTTCCCGTATCCTAGAGTACCTAGAAACTGTCTCTGTTTTGGCTGGCTTCAAGTAGTATTGCCCTGGTTCTGGAGGGCGCTCCAAGCTTTCTGTTCGGCGTGAGTTCTGGAGGATGCCGATAATAGGTAAGAGGGAAATATTGGCTGCTTGGATTTGGGGCCCCTCAGAGGGCCTATGCCAATAGCAGAACATGTCAAAGAATCCGTGTTCAGAGAGTCTTGGCTGAGGTCATTGGTGAAGTCTCTAACTTACCGGATTGCATCAATCGCTGGGACTGGCATTCTGACTTGGGTTATTACAAGAGATGTTACAGAAACAATTTCGATCACGATAATCACCCAAGTGTTTTTGGGGATTCTCTACTATTCTTTTGAGAGGATATGGAACAGAATCAATTGGGGAAGAACCGCAGAGACAACTTGATGCTCTAGAGGGCACCCCTTTGCCTTGTGGGCGTTGAAGAACCGGAAACGCGAGAACTGAGAACTTCTCTTAAGGTCGAGACCTGCTCGACAAGAAAATAGCTTAGCATTGTCGTTGTTATGGTTGATCATGACTCGTCAAGCGGAAAGTACGTCAAACCGCCAAGAAAGCGCTGGGCTGACAACTCGAGTTCATGAAAATAGAACAGCGAAAACAGCGGAGGATTAGGAAAAAGGGCTCACTTCAACACTTTAGTCTGCACGGTACCCTGAGTAAGTTTTCCAAGACGATCAACAAATGAACTGTAGAGCCCGGCCGGCATCTCCACGAGCGCCACCAAGGACCCGTCTGCTTGCCATTCTTCCTTCGTGATTGTGCCAAAACTTTTGATGGCGCCGTATGCCTTCGCAGCATGTTCTGGGAAAACTTTGACCACTACCCTCATCTTGTCGATCTTGATGGGAAGGAGTATTCGAAGTTCCTCGATTACGGCCTTCGCCTGCTCTTCCGCGGGCTTGAACGGGTCAACAACCATGCGAATCTGGTTAAATGCTTGTTCAATTCTGAGGGGGGGATGAGGCGTGCCGGTTCTAGGGTCGAGGCAGTTGCGGGATATGAAGGCTATGATCTGCTTTCGTTTGTCATCTACTAGTTGTCGTCTCTGCTCGGTTGTAAGCTGGAGCTCGCCATGTTTCATAATGTCTTCGGCGACGGAGGCCGGGTCTGTGGTTCCGAATGCCTTCTGAAGTTTCTCTTCTGACGCGTGAGTTCCCTTGCTGGCATCAGCATAGATTTCGTCGATAACAAGCATCTGTGAGATTGGGATAGGCTTGCCCATCTTGTAGTCTAGGGCGGGGTCCGGCTTGACTAGAATCTCGAACTTCTCGCCGCTCTTCGTTATCCTCGCTGTCGTGTATTTGTCGCTCATTTGGTGCCAGCCTTTTTGGCTGACTCAAGCTTCTTGAGGTACTTTTCAACGTCCGCCGGAGCGACCTTCGTGAATTTCTTTGTCGCTGCTGGGATCAGGGCGATCCTGATCTTTTGAGCGTCGATTTTGTCTTCAAGAACTTTGCTCATGCACTTCAGGGCCAGCATGATGCTGTCGTCGAGAGTTATAGAGTCCTTGTACTCGGCTTCGAGGATTTCATTGGCTGCATCTCCGCCGGCCCCAATCGCCCATGCCTTGTACGCAAGGTAGGCGCCGCTAGGGTCGGTCCAGAAGATGCGACTGCCCTTTCGGTCTATGCCTCCAAAGAGGATTGAGATTCCGAATGGTCTCACACCAGCGTGCTGTGTGTAGAGCTGTTTAATCTCACCAATTCGTCGGGTTAGAATCTCAACGTCGATCGGTTCGTCGTAGAGCAGTCGATTACTCTGCGAGTAGATTCGGGCTTGATCGATCAGAACGTGAGCATCACAGCTAAGTCCAGCCACGGCGGCCCCCACATGCTCGTCGATCTGAAAGATCTTCCACATAAAGGAAGGATCTTGAAGTTTCGACGTTGCTCGCTCTTCCGCAGCTAGGACAACTGCCTCCGACGAAGCAATTCCCAGAACAGTCGCGCCCCTCTTGACGGTTTCAGAGGCGTACTCAACCTGAAAGAGTCGACCGTCAGGAGAGAAGACGGTGATTGCACGGTCATAGGCTCCGGGAACAGAGAACATTGACATAATTTTCACCTTGCGAATTATTCATATTCGCAACCTTGAGTCCCAAGCCCCGTAATTGTGCGGGGATGATACTTGGTTGCGATCTCCCCTTAGTCTATTAGCCGACTATCTAAATACAGCGCTTTGGATAGAAAGAAGACAGTTTCGTCAGCGCTAATGTTGCGACTATTCATGTCCGGTGTGGAAGCAATGATAGAGATCCAATGTAAGGAGTTCCATGGGGACCGAGACGCCTTAGCGAGGTTCTTGCGAGAGAGACTCAAAGCCGAAGTACGTGCCGATCGTAACGTGTTCCGGATTGGATCTATCGACCGACCAGGAACTCAGCTTAGTGCACAAGAGGTCAAGGATATGGTCA
>CAYGWT010000029.1:0-3299 GCA_964353625.1 uncultured Candidatus Bathyarchaeia archaeon
CTGCATCACGAATCCTGGGACATTGAGGATGTATGTTCCGGTCAAGTAGAGCCAAGGTGCCTGGATCAAGACCCAGGCTAGGATCCCCGCCAGTGCCGGCCGCATCTTGCGTACAAATAGCCCGGTAAATAGGCCTAGGAAGGCGTTTCCTACTACGATCGTGGGATCAGACCTTAACGCAGACACATAGACTCCGCCTATGCTTCCCGCGACCAGCCCTGATACGGGCCCTCCTATGACGCCGGCAAGCATTATCGCGACTTGGAAAAAGTGAATCCGGAGCCCAAACACAAAAGGCACCGATAAGGCGCTGAGCACTACTGCAATGGTAGTCATGATCGCTGTGAAGGCCACGAACCGGCTCGCATATTTCATGGTAATACCAAGTTCCTAATTGGTAATACCACGCGTATTAAAAGAGCTTGGTACGTTAATACTGACAGTGGTCGGCGATAAGCATAGCAACTCTCGGAATTGCCGAGAAGGTAAGGTATGATTAATGGCAAAGGTCGAAAGGACAAGCTTCTCAGTCTCACCCGTGCTGTTGAGCCGCTTTGACGAAGTCATCAGTAAAATGGGTTACATGGATAGGTCACGCGCGCTGCAGAATGCGATGACGAACTTCATCACCGAATATACATGGACAATTGAGAAAGGAAAAGCTGGTGTGGGAGCCATCTTGTTCACTTACAGTCATCGGCCCCATGGCCTGCAGGAAGCTCTAGTCGATATTCAACACCAATATCGAGATGTAGTGAACTCAACGACTCACATTCATCTTGACGAATTAAGATGCATAGAGATCATCTCGGTCAGAGGCCAGACAATGAGAATCCAAGAACTGGCAAAGAGACTCATGAAGACACGAGGAGTAACTCAACTCAAACTCTCCGTCGTTGATGTCTAGTTTCATCCGTCCTTGTCTTTGAAGTGGTCGTGTGACTATTAGCATCGCATTTGAGTTGGGGTAGTCATCGAACAAGAGGTTCAAACAGGAATCATGGAGAGTTATGGCGAGCTGTTTCAGTGCGATCCAATCAGAGTTCTGCGACATGTCAAACCGGTCAGATGGTTTGGACCCGAAGAAGATCTGTTGTTCCACTTGGAGTGGATGGATCTCCACAGACGACAACTATCCTGCTTCCTCTACGAGCAATTCGACTTGCAAGTGCGGCACGCTCGGCGGCAAGGAATATTTCTGCCGTCGTCCGTAGCTTCCTCACTTGCCGAGGGTATACTCCCCAGAGCAACGAGAGCCTATTCATGACAGGTGTACTGTAAGTTAATGCAATGATCGGTACAGAAGATCTGAACTTGGAGACTCTATGTGCCGTCAGGCCAGTCCTGGTATGTGCCACGATGCAGCTAGCGCCCAACTTGTGGGCAACGTCGCAAGCGGAGAAGCTGATTGCGTCCTGCACGATCCTTCCGACAAGAGCTCGTCTCAAGTCCAAGAGCGCGCTATACGGAAGCGCCTTCTCCGTAGCTGCTGCCACCCTTCTCATTACTTTGACCGCTTCGACCGGATACTTTCCGACCGCCGTTTCTTCAGATAGCATGATCGCGTCGGTACCGTCAATTATGGCGTTTGCGATATCGCTTACCTCTGCACGTGTCGGTGTGGGATTCTCCACCATGGATTCTAGCATCTGAGTTGCAGTGATCACAGGTTTGCCAGCTTCGTTTGCCTTCCGAATGATTGTCTTCTGTAAGAGGGGAATGTCGTCAATTCCCATCTCGACGCCTAGGTCTCCCCGGGCGACCATTGCGCCGTCAGCTTCTTGCAGGATCTCGTCGAAATCTTCGACCGCTTGACGGTTTTCGATCTTTGCGATAATCCATGCTCGCCGTCCCGCCTGCATGGCAATGCGTTTGGTCGCAATGACGTCATTCGCACTTTTGGTGAACGATAAGCCGATGAAGTCGGCGCCGTTCTTCAGGGCAAACCGCATGAGGCGAACATCCTCCTTTGTTGGTGCCTTGACCCGCAGTAGCTTTCCTGGCAGGTTCACGCCTTTGCCGGAGAACAAGGCACCTCCTCTAGTGACGCGACAGACCGCTTCATCGCCCAAGGCATGCTGCACTGCCAGCTCGATCGTTCCATCTTCAAGAGAAACCGAATCCCCCTCGGATAGTTCTCGCAGTACTGATGGATGGCTTATGGAGAGCAGCCTGGAATTTCCTACAACACGGTGAGCTGTTAGAGTAAGTTGAGAGCCTTCCCGGAGGATTGTAGGCTCGGGCGAGACTTCGCCTACTCTGATCTTTGGGCCTGGCAGATCGACCAAAACACCTACCGGAACTCTGGTCGTGGTCGCAGCTCTTCGGATTCGACGCATCCAGGTTGCTTTCTCGGCCAAGTCGCCATGCGCGAAATTCAAGCGGGCCACATTCATTCCCGCATCTATCAGGCGGACCAGCATCTGCTCCGAAGATGTGGACGGACCGATGGTGCAAACGATCTTTGTCTTGCTTTTTTCGACTGCTTTGGTCACTTTCGCCATCCAGCTACTGAAGAGTCGGAACCTAGTCAAGTACATATTGACGTTACGTCTGGTCGCGTCGTTGACCTTCTCGAATATGGTAGCAAACGCGAACGTGCAGATGCATCGATACTGAAATTACATTCTAGGATGGCGTGCGTCCGCTTGGAATGATGAGTCTGATGGCACGTTCGATGAAGAAGTAATCCCAAGCCCAGTCGATCAGTACGAAGACGCGGTTGCGAAATCCGATCAAATTGTAGAGGTGTACGGCGAGCCAGATCACCCAAGCTGGAAACCCGGTGAAGCTCCACCCAAACAGATGAGCTACCCCATAGTTCCGACCGATCGTCACCATCTTGCCGCGATCTCGATAACGGAAGGGCTTTGGTGGCAACCCGCTGATCTGGCGGATAATGTTTCGAGCCGCGTGAGTTCCCTGCTGTGTGGCAACTGGAGCGATCATTGGAAGCGGATTTCTGTCCACTTCGGATCGTGCTAGGTCTCCGACCACATAGATGTCCGGATATCCCTCGACTTGAAGCGTAGGTAGCACTAGGATCTGGCCGTTACGGGCGATTGGAAGCCCAGCCGTGCTGGCTTCGGGGTTACCTCGCACGCCTGCAGTCCAGATGACTGTCTCAGTTAGAATGTTTGTGCCGTCTTTCAGAAGGACAGCCTCTGGTGTGATCTCAGCCACTGGTGATGACAGGCGCACATCTACTCCCATCTTTACCAGCCGTTTCACCGCATGCTTCTGAAGCTGTTCCGGAAATCCGGAAAGCACGTTGCCTAATGCCTCCAGAAGCACTACAC
>CAYGWT010000030.1:0-1875 GCA_964353625.1 uncultured Candidatus Bathyarchaeia archaeon
GGAATAAGCGCGACCTGAGTCAGGAAGAAGACCTCGACGAACATGTGGGTGGTACACACCATCCAAATCGGTTTCTCCATGACTCTAACAGCTCTCCTTCAAACCTCGACCGAAATCATATGTCAAGGAGATTCGACAATATATGCGCAAATCGACGAACCCCATTATCATAGCGTGCGACATACCAACTGTGATGGCGGACACGCCTGTCAACCTACTTTTCTATTGATCAGGATGGTTGCAGCGTGCGAACCGTCTACCGATGGGCATGAATTGGCCGGACTTTGTGTGCTCTCTTCGGCGCGGGCGTCGTAATTTGAACCGTCGTCTAGGAGTTGATTTGTGTGTGCGCACCAGCCTACCCGACGATGTGGAGGACATAACGTTGCTAGCCGAGGTTCATACAGGTGAAATAGACTGCTGCACGTTACAGTTTCTGCAATAGGAATTCACAGCTCGCCCGTCAGGAGATCTGGTGTGGATTCCCAACAAGAGATACGGCTGGCGCTTTTGATGCAAACCCGCAATTCCTGTAGAACTGATCGATCGCCTTATGAGTATCTGTCTTCGATGCTGCCTCGTTGGGAGCTGCGATAATTGGAGTCCGCTCTCCTTGTCAGAGACATAATGATCTCTGACGTCAAGACTGTGAGACTCGACGACACACTGAGGGAGATTGTTCGTAAGATGGCCAGATCTCATATAGGGTCGATAGTTGTAGTCCAGGAAGATCGGCCTGTTGGAATCATCACCGAAAGAGATGTGCTTGTGCAGCTTTCACAAGCAAGATTGGATCTTGATGCGACAAGGGCGAAGGATATAATGTCAAAACCAGTCCTGACCATAGGTGTGAAGCACACGATCCAGGAAGCCGCAGAATTCATGACCAACAATAACATCAAGAAACTTCCAGTCACAGAGGGAGAGAAGCTGGTTGGAATAGTCACAAGTACTGACATTATGAGGTGCGCTCGCGGGTTTGCTGATCTCTATGAAGAGATGGACGGGTTATGGCGCCAACGCAAAACGGAATAACAATCCAATCCCCAGATGATCTCTCAACTAGCCTCAACTTCCACGAACCAGTCATAGCATAGTATGAGTCGCGGCAATCAGGCCCAAATTTTCTTACTTCTTTGTGTGTGGTTCTCTTGGTGTGCACACACACCAACTGTTCGAATCGTGCACAGATAGCTTCCGATCGCCCCGAATCATTAGGATCGGTCTGGACATCAGCTATCATCGAGATTCCTTCCTCTCGACGATGGGAATGCTCAGTAGCCTACCCCTGACGCATCTATGTACGCTCAACCATTTTCAGTGTCCCGATGACGGCAGCATCCACTTTTTCAGGCAGATGAAGCCGCCTCGGATGTCTGAGTCCGAAATCATAGATTGCTTCGTCCTATAGCCTACAACGGGGCCGCGTTAGCCTTCCTTCAGGACCAAACGCCTATACCACCATTAGGGGTCTCTCTCTCCAACGTACGAGGATGGAAATCGCATGGTAGCGGATAGGCATGCAATTCCAGACGACCTGGACGAGAGAATCAGACTCATCGAGAGAGCCATAGAGAAAAGATGCAAGAGTCTTCAAGTCAAAACTCAAGAACAACATATTCAGATCAGTGGTGCTGCCGGAAGATTCTCGAAAGAGGAGAAAGCTGCGCTTGGCGAGCTAGGAATACGACACTCAACGTACGGAGCAAGGTTGTACAAGGAACACGACGAATACCGAAACTACGTCAAGCATTTAATTGAACGGAGATTGATAACATTTCCTGAGTAAATGGCGTACGTGTGTGTACACACCGGTGATGGCCTAGCGACGGCGCAGCATTGGGGCTCTTTTCGCGTACACGCAAAACTGCTCTT
>CAYGWT010000031.1:0-3702 GCA_964353625.1 uncultured Candidatus Bathyarchaeia archaeon
GGCGTCATACTGGAAGAGTTCACGTTCACAAACAACCATGCAGGCATCGAAGGCCTAGCGTCAAGGCTTACCTTGGATGATAGAGTTGTGATGGAATCCACGGGAAGCGTCTGGACAAACCTATACAACCGCCTCGACGCGAAGCATATACCTGTGGCGTTGGCGAATCCGTTGAAGACCAAAGCCATCGCATCCGCCAAAATCAAAAGCGACAAGGTCGACGCTAGAATCCTCGCTCATCTGCTCCGAAGCAACCTAGTCGCAGAAAGCTACGTTCCTCCACAACATCTCAGAGAAATCAGAGCGCTGATCAGGCATAGGGTAGGGATCGTCAAGATTCGTACCATGGTGAAGAATCAGGTACACGCCTTAGTCGACACGCATGGATTCGCGTGCCCCTACTCTGACCTCTTCGGGAAGCGCGGATTAGAGTGGTTGAGAAGCCTCCAACTGCCACCCCTAGACAAGTTGATCCTTAACAATCATCTAATCCACCTCGAAAGCCTGAACCAGCAGACCGAACGCGTAGATGAGGAGATTCACAACAAAGCATGCGAAGATGAAGACGTCAGACTTCTCCTAAACATGACAGGCATAGACGTCTACTCGGCCTTGCTGATCAGATCCGAGATCGGCAGCATCGACAGATTCCCGGATTACAAGAAGCTAATCTCATGGGCTGGGCTAGCACCATCACTACACCAGTCAGACAATGTCGAGTATCATGGAAGCATAACGAATCAGAGTTCACGAATGCTACGCTGAATCATCGTTGAAGCAGCAAGAGTCGCCGTCAACCATGACACTCGAATGCGAGGCTTCCATGAACACGTCAAGCATAGACGAGGAGACCAGAAAGCCATCATCGCCGTAGCCAACAAGATGCTCAAGACAATATGGTTCATGCTGACACGCAGAGAACCATACCAGTCCAGAAACGAGAAACGTTACCAGCAAAAACTTAGCTCAATCGCAACGCAACAGAAGTATAAGCTGGCAACAGGCATACTTGAGATCGCCAACCTAGACCAAAATGTCTTTCATGAGTGCAGACCACGTGATCTCCCGCACTTTTTCCGTTATCGTCAAGCAATCAGCGAGATTGATTCGTCTTGGTGTGTGGTAGGGCGCTCGCGATGATTGCGAGTATTGGGCCAACTACGAACCCTGCCCAAGCAAATAGAGCGAGCACCCCTAGAATGGCCACACTCAATCTAGTTTTGGTGTTGACGGTCTCGCGTAGGGCAAACCGAATGGCAAAGATGCCCATGATTATTGGCGCCAACGCGAGAACGATCGTGACGATCACGTCAAGCCCAAAAGGAGCGAGGGTCAAGGCAATGAGCATCTGAAGTATCACTGTGAAGCCGGACGCTAGAAAGAGCAGCCCTGCCGCAGCTTCTGTCCACTGGAACGATGTCCGCGGGCTTCCAGTTCTTCTTCGTCGTGAGATCAGAATCGCTATCCCCAATACAAGCACGGCTGCGGCTGGCGCGAATGCGAGTGGTAAGCTCTGGCCGCTCCACTCACGTATCGAGATAACGCTGAGTGGTGTGAGAATCCACTCGGATAGCGTGAAGGATTCACGGTCACCGATCGCAAGACCGTAGTGACCGCCTCGCGAATCATCGTATACCGCTACGTAGTATGTGCCTGAGGTGGGCGCGTCCAGCTCCAAGTCAGCAAGCTGATAGAAAGCACTCGGCGAGAATGCTTCATACGTAGCCCGTGGCGGGTTCTTTCCCTCCGCGACCATGCTGCTAGCGGCTTCAGGCATTTCAACATAGTCTGGCACTGTGCCCTGCGACGCCAGCTTCGGTCCCATGAACACAAAACCTGGGACAAAGTCCACGTCGCCAGGGGCTGTGGATTTCAGCAGACTCAGATGGATTCGCTGTCCCTGAACAATGTCCAAACGATAGTACTGGGCTTCGCCGCCTTCATGGAGTTCCGCGTATACTGCCCACGACTTCGTCGGATCAGAGACAACAGTTGCCGTGTCCAGACTCTCGTTGCCGCCAGGCATCAACGGTGCATGTCCAAACACTTGAGGTACGAATACGACATATAATAGAATGAAAGCTAAAAGAACAGAGACACGATCGAGCTTCTGCAAATGACTCTCCCTCAAGGAACTTCTATGCATTGGACGATATCTCCTCTAAATGCAAGGCATCATTAGCTTTTCGGTAACAAACAAGAAAGAGGTGAGCGATACCTTCCTCACTTGGGCAGGATCACTTTGTCGATGGCATGAATAACGCCGTTGTCAGCTGCGTTCTCCAATTTGACAATGTTTGCGCCGTTACTCGTTCCAACGAAAACCTACAGACAATGACTGCATCGCGAACTACGAATGACAATCAGAACCGATTTACAACGACTAAGAACAGACCAACGCGAGCAATGCTTAAGATGCCATTTGTAATTCTCGGCGGACCGTACCGAGAGGTTGGGATTCGAATGATGCCACGTCATGAGGCAAGCAAGTCGCGCGCGGCATACTACGCGTGGGCAGGAGGCTTGGCCTTCGCAGTCGGATTCACACTTCTGATCTGGTTACTACGGTCACATCTAGAACCGTTCCTAGATACGTTGCTTCCGCGCAATAGTGCGGATTGGTATTACTGGAAGCGGCCAGCCCGCAATTTCTGGAGCATGTTCTTAGTTTGGACGTTCTATCTTAGTCATCAGTTTGCGATCTGGGCTGCAATATTCTGGGCACAGAAGAATCTCTCGACTGTGCGTCCGAGTGGCTCTCTGACTAAATACAATCTGGCATCCTTCACAATAACAATCGCCTTCGTATTCCTGCATCTTGTGCAGACTCAGATCTGGTTCGACGGACTGGCACAGGACGTGCCAATCTGGACCAGTCAGGACTCAGTCATCATCATGCTGGCAGTGGTGCTCATCATCGAGAACCCACGACGAGGGCTCTTCATGGGTCGGAGGGCAGGGAAGCCATTCACTGCTCGCGTTACTGGTTTCTTCAGGCGAAACCACATGTACCTCTTCTCGTGGGCCTTTGTGTACACCTTCTGGTTCCACCCGATGGCTACGGACCCGCAGTTGCTGTCCGGGTTCTTCTACATGTTCCTGCTGTTTGCACAAATGTCACTTGCCTACACGTCGGTGCATTTGGACAAGAGATGGATCATTGCGCTCGAGAGTTACGTTGCCATCCATGCCCTCATAGTGGCGATCTACAATGCCGCGTTCTTCGGCAGTCCCGAAATATGGCCGATGTTCTTTGCAGGGTTCGCATTCATGTTCGTTTTCACCTACACTTACGCATTGAATGTGCGACGAGAAGTCCGATGGCTGATCACGGTGATTTATCTTGGTTTTGTTGCGTGGCTATACCTTCCTTCACCAATCGGACTAGGAAGGAACATCTCGCTCTTGCTTCGCTTGGAAGTACTCTGGATTCCGATTATCCTCTACGGTCTATCGGCAGCATTCGCAGGACTTGGCTATCTCGTCATCGAAAGACGACGATCCGTCCGCTCATTTGGCGGCACGTGAGATTAGTTGTGTGTGTGGGCAGGCTGGTGCGCACACACACTAAACCCTCTTCTCGCGGAGAATGGCACGTTGGACTGTTGAATATTCATATCAGGATTAGACAACGTGACGGCACAATATCGTGTGAAGTATAGAAGTATAGTATACCATACGCTACCTACCTATCCTCACCAT
>CAYGWT010000032.1:0-3596 GCA_964353625.1 uncultured Candidatus Bathyarchaeia archaeon
ATCGAAGGCTCGGACTCCGAGTTTCTCGTCGAGCTGATCAAGAGAGAAATGCGACTTGCCCCGCGAGATCTCTCGGAAATTGAAATTAATGACAACCTCAAGGCCTTCGTGATTGGGATCAATAAGAAGCGACAGGGGATCGAAGTCGGGATCGGCCCAATTTCGATGAAGGCCAAGTGCGAAGTTGCGAATGAATCATTGACAGCTCAACTTTGCGACGGCAGAGACATTTCGGTTGAGAGAGTGGCGCAGACCTATTGCCTCGAAGAGGGCGTTCCGATACTGGTCAGGATCACGTCAGTGGATCCTGGACGCAGGCAGATCGAGGCGTGGATAGCTGACGACCAAATCGCTCGATTTGAACAATGGAGGCGTGAGAGATTTCACAGAATAATCGCGATCGGCGGATCTCAAGAAGAACTACGCGAAGCCGTGCGACTATCCAGGACCGAGCGAGATGTCATCGAGATCGAAGGGTTGTCGTTCACAGCCAGCTCTCTCGTTTGCAAGCTTGGAACGGAGGCCCCTGGGATAATCGCAATTATCGGTCGCTACATCAGCAACTTCAAACTCCATGCTTTCCTACCTGAGAGAATAGACAAGTTGCGGACCGAATTTGCAGGCAGGCAGTAGACGCTTACTAAGACTCCCTCGCGCATTCGGCTTGCAGGAAGTGAATCCGAAATGGGCGACTGGCGACTTCTCGACCTAGAATACTCAGATGCCCATTCGAACCTTGCCCTTGAAGAAGCCATAGCTAGGAGGGTCGGAGAAGGAAAGTCACCTCCAACCCTTCGTTTGTGGAGAAACCGCAACGCCGCAGTCATCGGTGAGAACCAATCGGCTGCGGCGGAGCTGCAACTCGGCGCCTGCAAGGAATTAGGCGTCGAAGTTGTGAGACGTTTCACTGGGGGCGGAGCGGTCTATCATGACCTTGGAAATGTCAACTACTCGATCTGTACTCGAAAGCTCCCGCCATCAAGTCCCGAATTCCATCAGAGCATATTTAGATTGAGCCTCGACTGCACGATCGCATGCCTTGAGATCTTAGGCGTAGAATCGAACCGAATACCTATCAACACAATAGTGGTTCGAGGAAAGAAGATCTCAGGGGGGGCAGGCGCAATTCGTTGGGGTGCCATATTCTATCATGGCTGCATTCTGGTGAGCACACAGCTTGAGACCGTATGGAAGATCCTGCGGTGGGCACAATCCTCGACGCCACGTACGTTTGTTCAAAGCACGCGTCTTCCAGTAACCTCTGTGAAGGTTGAGCTGGGCAGACAGGCCTCCATCGAGGAAGTTCAGGAAGCTCTGAAGGAGGCGTTCACGAGAACCTTTGGAGCACGCTTGGTTTCTGGAGCCGCAACAGAACAGGAACTAAACATGATCCCGGCCTTGGTGAGGGAAAAATATGGAACTGATGAATGGAACCTCAAGATCTAGCACGACAATGAGGGAGGCAAGATTTGCCTTCTGAAGAATCGCCTTGGCTTTACGTTTGTACAGATCGCCATGTGACTATGTCTCTGTCTCGAGGGAAAGGCGGAGACCGCTTACGCGGCTTCGGCATGGATAGTATTATAGGCGTGAGTAAGCTTACATATGCTTAAGTTGGCATAGCCGATGATTCGGATACGGAATAGGGCGCGTACAATGAAAAGAATCACAGCCGTTCTTCTCTTGGTCCTAGGTTTGGCAGCGTTTTCCCTAATGGCCACGCCATCACATGCATCAATGTCCATGATCCGGGGTACCGTGTACTGGTATGACATGTACGGGAACCTCCGCCCCCTTCCGTGGGCGCAAGTGGTCGCTGAAGGCAGTTCGGGAGAGCCCGCTACCGCTTCTACGACTACTGACGGCACCTACATGATGTGGGTGACACCAGGGGCGTACAATTTGACCGTCTCCGTTGACCCTGCGTATACGCCCGAAAGCAAGACGGTCACAGTAACTGAAGGAGGCATAGCGACTGCTGACTTCCAGCTTCAACCCTCTGGCAAGCCTATCCCAGAGTATCCATCCATGGCGCAGCCGGTAATGCTGTTGATCGCTGCCCTCGCCACGGCAGTCCTAATCCGCCGACGCAATCATGTCCACTCGCAAGCTGGCGAACATTCGCTTGATTCTCAACAGACCTGCGCAATCTTGGACCATGACTGGCCCATGGGTCCGACACTGGCACTGCAAACTGCACAACGTAGAAATACGATCTACAGCCCGTTACAATGAGGTTGAGAGAGCTTGGCTCGACGTTCTGTGGTCATTTCCACTGAACTCGCACTGATCCTCATGATAATGCTGGCTGTCCTCCCAAACGGAGCAGTTGCATCCGGAGTCCCTACTAGTGAGCCGACTACTCTGAGCCTGTCAGGCAGCGTCTCTGCAGGGTCTCCAATGCAATATTCTTGGTACTACTGCTATCCTTGGAACTACTCGTGGTGTTACCCATACTACTGGGACTACTACTCCTGGGACTACTGGTCCTATCCATACTACTACTATCCGACAACCACCTACGAGAAAACGAAGACGTTCGAACTCGACGTGGCAACCAATCCGGCCGGAATTGTTGCTGTAAACGGAAAGGGAACATACAACGACGGGACGGCAGCGTCATTCAGTGTGACTTCACTTATTGTCCCACAGAACGCGAATCAACGCTACGTCTTCGGGTACTGGAGCGGGGACTTCTCAGGAGCCTCGCCCAGCGGCACAGTGACCATGACCTCGAAAAAGAGCGTCACCGCGAACTATCAGCTCCAGAACTTCCTGAAGGTCTCAGTTGATCCTTTGGGAATTGCATCCGCCTCTGGGGAGGACTGGTACCTCCCAACTGACTCAGTTACCGTCGGTCCTGTACCCTTGTCCATCTCAGGCGGAGATGGTACTCGATACGTCTTCCAGCAATGGACGATTGACTCTGCTCCAGTTTCAGGGAACTCGGTCGAGGTCACGATGGATCCTCCTCACGCGGTAGTCGCTCATTACGGGACGCAGTACTTGCTCACGGCGTCTTCCGACTACGGGATTGTGGAGGGAGGAGGATGGTATGATGCGGGAAGCACAACGACGCTGTCAGTCACAACAGAGGTTGACACCAGCTTCGGTGTGAAGCAGGTGTTCCAGAAATGGACAGGAGACATGGAGTCATCTTCCGCTACTACTGCGATCACGATGGATTCGCCTCACACGCTCAGGGCCGTCTGGAGAACCGATAGCACGATCCTGTACGCCACGATTGCACTGGCGATTTGCGCCGCATTCGCGATGGGAATAGGACTAACCATGTTCGCAATTATGAAACTACGAGAGCCCAGGCCGCCTGCCCCGGTCCAGCCACCGAAATCCGCCGCGGCAGTTGAACCGGTCCCGGAGAAACTGGAGCCAGCGCCAATCACGAAGAAGGCAAAGCCGCCACTAAAGACGGACCAGTCCGAAACCTCATCGGAAACTTAGGCGATCGTTCGTCTACGCTGAGTCGCTTGTTCCTCAAGCGCCTACTCTTTTGAGGAGAGACTGCGGGATCATGGGTTTGTGCTTGTCACAGTAGTATTCGGTTTCGCCAAAGAAGTCTGTGGACCAGTCCGCTA